>NZ_LGUG01000001.1:0-752 GCF_001274715.1 Aneurinibacillus migulanus
GTAATCAGTAAATCCCATCGCTCTGTACCAAGCAATTCCAGGGCTTCTCGGGCTGATGTGACTGACCTGATGTTGTACGACTCCGTCGATAGGATGCTGACGAGCACCTTCAGGTTAACAGGATCGTCATCGACAGCCAGGATGTTCATTTTCCCGTCAGTAAAGGATGATAACGGGAATTGCAAGGGCCATGCGCTAGTTAACGCATCCGAAAAGCTTAAACTGACTGCTACCTCCTCACTTGCATCAAGCTGTTGAGGAGGCAGGTTTTGAAAAGGTGAAAGATCGGATGGGGTGGCCAACGGAAGCATAAAACTGAATACGGAACCCTTACCCAGTTCAGAATGAGCTGTCAGTTCACCACCATGCAGTTCCACCAACTGCTTGCATATGCTTAGGCCGAGGCCGATTCCTGAGCCATTGCTTATTCCATGAGGCCCTTGCTCATAGGGCAAAAATATGCGAGCCAGTGTTTCTTCATCCATGCCGGAGCCGGTGTCGAATACATGGATGACAGCATGTCCGTTCCGGAGCTCAGCGGACACAGTAATGATTCCTTCATTGGTGTATTTAAGCGCGTTATGCAGTAAATTAAATAAAATTTGTACAAGTCTTTTTTCATCTGCCAAAACAGGCGGCATGGATTCTGCAATCTCTATTTTCAGCTGAACGGGTTTGCCGTTAGTCATAAATTGGAGCATGCCGATGACACCAGAAGCGACGGATTGAATGAGCAAGGGCTCCTTCTGAAG
>NZ_LGUG01000001.1:958-2656 GCF_001274715.1 Aneurinibacillus migulanus
TTGGTCCTTCGTCAGCTTTTCTCAACTGCTCGTTAAGCTTGGCGTTTTCCTCGGAATTGCGGAAATACCGTTTAAAACCGTAAGCTGAAAAACCAATAATCGCTGCAATAACATCGATAGGATAGTAGATGTTGGCCACCTCGATTTTACCATTGAACGCACCCCAAACAACACTTGATATAACACTTGTAGCACCTAATAGCAGAAAGACAGAATCCGGTTGATTTCTAATAAACATGTTACCGATCAGATAGACGAACCAGGCCAAAGGGAACAAATAAAGAAAAGAGAACACTTTGGCTGCAAATGAATAATAAATAAGTGGTGCCGGTGCAATCAATAGAAATGCCGAGTAGAGGCCCAACACAATAATGTACGAATAGAACAACCNCCCAGGTATAACGGCAACCAAAGTAATAGCAAGCTATCATGATCAGACACGATAGAAAGGCTAGAAAACACTAGCAACAGAAAGAATATAAGAAATGACTTTTGCCGTGGACCGAACACATACAATAGGATAGCGTATAAACCATGCAGCAGTAGTATGATGAAGGTTGCAAGTTGAAAGCCGATGGAATACCAGCGTTCAGTGTCAATGGCAGCTTGGGAACCCAGACGAATGGACTTGATAATGCCACCTTTTAGCGGATGATCGAAATTGGCTACACGCACAAGCAGCTCGATTTCCTTCACATTGTCTGCCGTATAGGATGCGGTATAAGAGACGGCCCTTGGCCTGTATGTTTGGGCTTGCTCTGTGGGTAATCCGAATACCGCTGCCGTCTCACCATTAATTTCAACAATGGAAGATGCCTGAATTTGTTGGATCCAGAACGTATAGGGTTGGTTTAGTGGCTGATCGACCAAAATGCGCAGTCGATACGTTCCGTAGCCAAACGATGAGTTCGATTCTTTCGATAAGGCGCTGCGCCAATCTCCTGGAACTTGAACATAATGTGGCTGGTGAATAGCTGAGCTCGTCGTGTCTTCATGCGAGATGAATGCCTTAGGGTAAAATTCCCATTCACCATCCAATGGAATGGAGCCGGAATTTTCGAAGTTCCAGCCGCGCATATCAAGTACACCTCGAGCCGCACCAGGATGTTCCGGCGTAGCAAGAATCGTAAACCAACTCCATCGGAGACTAAGAAAAATAGAGAGAAATACCATAATAATTGTAATTTGTTTTAAAATAGTATAATTACGTATCCATATCATAAAATATTAATTTCGATACAATCTTCGAAACTCCTTTTTCTGTAAAAATCTAAAAAGAAGGGACCCTGGTAATGTATCAACAGTAGCTAAGAAAGGTAGCAAGCGATTGCAACATATCGCCATCAAGATAGGAGCAATAAATACCCCTAAAACGAAAAAAACACTATTCCTCCCTCTATGAATTAAAGTTTTTCTTATAAATACTTATGTATTCTTACAATATCTTGATTTTTATAAACGAAGCTTCAGTTAGACATTTGAAACTTTTTAAAATATTGGAAGTAGGGGATGTAGGCCATCAAAGACCTACGGCCTTTTTTGAAAAAATATGGTTGCACATTGGATCTCCACAGGACTCATGGTGGTATACCCTCCCATGTCTCTTAGGATCATATGTCCATACTTTCCTTCGTTCAACCTGTCCATGAGGTGGAGGCCAGAGATGCTCCTTTTCAGGGTCAATGCCCGCATGGAAAA
>NZ_LGUG01000002.1:273646-312281 GCF_001274715.1 Aneurinibacillus migulanus
ATCTGAGAACAATTCATCATGACCATCCTTCTCTTTGATCCAATAATGAACAGAACTAAATCGGCTGCCAGCAATATGTTTCCAGCCGAACTCTTCATATAGCTCGATGTATGTTTCTAACTTTTCCTTTGTCAAATGTCTTTGGAAGTCTAATTTAATGACCTGATTCGTATCCGTCGTTTTTTGGAATTGATAATAGCCTAGCGAACTTTTTTTAACCAGTTCATAGCCCTTTTTCAATTGCTCATTAAGCCAAGCTTCCTCTTTACGGATATCGACAAACAACTTAAATTTCTTCATTTATATTTCCCCCTTTGTAAACATCGATGATATGCTGCATTCTTTGCATATCCAGCTGTAAAATTTCTCTTCCTTTGTCCGTTAAAACATAGACTTTTCTTCGAGCATCCTCCGTTTCGACACGTTCAATCAGTTTATGCTTCATTAAGTTTTCAATCGCTCCGTATAAAGTTCCAGCAGCAATCCGTACGTCACCGTCACTCATTTCCTCGACCTTTTGCATAATGACATAGCCGTGTGCAGGCTCTTGCAATGCCAACATAATGTAACTCATTGTTTCGGTTAATGGCAATAATTTATGTCTATTCATCTCATTCCACCTCTCTATATCGTCAAACTGTATCATCAAACTATATCGTTCAACTGTATATTTTTATTCTATATAGTTCAACTATATATGTCAACTGTATAAGTGAAAAAGATCATGTTCTGCGTTTTAAGAGATAAGACAAGCTTTTTGTAAACGATCTCTCGTCGCTCTCCATTTGAAGCGGTACGCTCGAATCTTTCCATCCTCATACTGATAATAACCGTGTCTTTCGTGTCTATTCTTTTAGAAGTTTGTTCTTGAAGCAGCCTGTACCTACTAGAAATATACTTCTTTGAAATGTTATGTCCGATAACTCCTGTTACTGTGAAATAAAACAGTCCGCTTGTTTTATTTATATAAATTACACTTGATATTTTGACAGGGTAGCGTGGTTGGAAGTAGGTGATTCAGAAAAAGAAGAGGTTGGATGCGCTCTGCGCTCCAGCAGAAGAAAGGCAATCGTGCCTTTTTCCAATCTCTGATTTTTTCCTTCTTTTCTTACCTCCCACCACAAGAATTTGTCGATGTATCAAATCAGATGTATATAGATCAAAAGCTAGAGGGAAAGATTCGAGAAGTTACTTATAAGAAAAATGACGAAACCCACAAAGTTGTTTTTAACGGTGAAGATACAATGATAAAAATTTACAGTAAGATTCAACCTGGTTTTAGTTTTGAATTTGATGAGGAAAAAGCAAGACAAAATAGCATTGGAGCTGTGACGGGGCAATCAGGCGAGATAACAACTAATGCAGCACCACCAATGAGTGGTTATCGGTATGTTGGTACGTTATCTGGTAGTACAAAATCGACTAAAAATGCTACTGCGCTTGCAGTAACACTTTCGGGATTTATCCCAGGTGTTGGAATAACGGCTAGGGCGGTAATAGTCATGACAGGATATGGAATTAACGAAAGAATACCTACAGCTTATTATACGTATGATTTATATGAAAAAGGTTTTATGACTACAAATTAGTATCAATATTCAACAATACGTATGACTTTCTGAACACCTTCATCGAACATATAATTTAAAAATGTGAAAAATACTCACCTTTTATTAATGAATGAGGTGCAAACAAGATGTATGTTTATCAACCATGTAGGCTATATTTCCATGATTAACAAAAATAACCGCTCGAGTTCTATATTCTAAAGGATTTATATATAAAATTAACCAAAAACTTACGAATTATCATACTTTTTTTATAATATAATGAAATATATGGTAAAATATCATCAATAAATTTAAAGGAGGGAATGAATATTAGAAAGGCTATAGCTATTTTCTTGTTTGTTTCTATGTTATTAACTTTGGTCGCTTGCTCTTCAGAAAAACAAGTCATTACTTTTAAAGGCAAAAGTGAAAATTGGCAATCAACCTTGCAGTTTAGTCCTAGAGATTCTGGTAGAGGAATGTTAAAAGAATATACAATTAAATATATTGGTAATAACCCAGATAAAGATAAAAATATGAGTTATCAATTCATGAATAACGATGAGAAATCTTCAAGTGGTACAGAAATTGTAAGTGGGAATAATGAAACAAAGACGCAAGTGACATGTAGTAATTGTTCTATTGAATCTATTCAAAATGATAAATGGGAACTAATCATTCAATGGGACAATCAAACAGAAAACGTCAAAATGCCAATACAAAAGTAAAAAACGTGTAATTCTACTCCTATTGCAGGATTACACATTTTTTATCAATTAATTACCAAGGAATATATCCGGAACCCTTTGTAATTCCACCAGTCCAAGAATTTGTTCCAATTCCTCGTTTAAATTCTGCTCTGAAATATCCAGAGGTTCCGCTTACACCATCACTTGTATTGATATAATGGAACCTGCCATAATTTGATGCATAAATCTTATAGTCTTGTCCAAACACAGCATTTGCTTTTGCTTCTTCATATTTTCTATCAGGGGCTATTCTCCCGCCTCCGTAAGTGTTACCACCCTCAAATAGACCTAGCTTTAATGAAGCTATCCCTGTGATTTGATTATCTAGCTTTGTAAATTTAGTTTGGAAATAGTTTCCTTTAATCCAAATGGTAGTGCCATCCTTGTATACATAATAATAATAAGTCATATTGGCACTTACAGAACTACTGGAATTCTCATCGGGTTCAGTTGTGGAAGAAGGTGTACCATTAGGATCTGCCGTTATCCCTATATTTGAAACTGTATTAACAGCATATGTTTCAATAGTAGCACCATCTGGAGTTTGTACACTCTCTAATTTTTGTTCAAGTTGGTATACATCTAACAATTTTACTTCCTCATCGATATTGTCAGATGTGACAGATATGTTGTTTTCCCTAATCTCTTCTTTCGATAACTTTTTGGCTTTTTCCAAAATTTCTTTTTCGTCTTTAATTTCTGTTGCCTTAAAAAGGACTTTGTTCTCTTTGGAATTCAACATTTGTTCAATTTGTTGCTCTGTAGGTTGATTTGTTGGTTCCTGTGCGAAAGATACTTGTGGGAGCAGCAATACTGTTGTTGATAGACTTAGTGCTAATAATTTTTTCAAATATATCACTCCAGAATTAATATTAATTTTGCACCGGTACAATAAAATAACACCATATATTGTAAAAAATTAAAATATTGGTATTTCTATGAATCGTTATATTAATTAATTTACAATTAACCCATAGTATGTAAACAGGTAAACAAAATGAAGATAGGAATAACTTATAACCATGTATTATGATCACACTCACAAACAGCCAATGGGACAACCTTGGACAAGTAGTCCGCAACGTATAGATTTACCGAATAGTTAAGAATAATAATTGTTACATTTTCTACTTTATCCTTAAATGTAAAAAAGCCGTTCTGAAAAGAGCGGCCTTCTTACGCTTTAGATTTAAAGGTGGTTGTTTTTTATTCTTTATTCCAAATAAATATATAGTCAGGTTCCGACTCTTTTGCTAAAAGTTTATCTCCGTTTACCTGAAGATCCAATAAATCACTATGTCTGTTCTTTACTATCTCTTCGGATAATAAAATCCTTCCGTCCTTTACCGATAGTAACCGTATTTTTCGTTGACTTAATTCTCCATTCCGATTCAGATAAATAATCTCGACAGTACGACCTAGATAAGTAAACAAATTCGTCATACATTTTCCTCTTCATTATGCAAGATAGTAAGCGCCCATGGTTTGCTCGGATCACGTATAATAAAACCCTTTTTTCTCTACGGAAGGCTCCGTTAATACCGTACTCACTAGCATAAGAGCCGTCGATTTTCGAGGTGCGATACCCGGCAATCCAATCCATCCCAATTAAACCAAGATAAAGCACCATGATTGCGAAACGAGTCGATCCTTCACCATATAAAGACCGGAATAAAAGTGCCTCGCGCTGTACCGAACAACGGAAAAGCGATTGCGTTATTTCTCATATGCATTAGTCCTTTCTCTCTGTGAAAAAAATAAAAGGAGCCGCATATACGACTCCAAAGAAAAAGTCCTTAGGATTTCTCCTAAGGACCCAGCCTGTCGAGAAAATCTCGACAGGCTGAAGCACCAGATAGGTGCTTTAGTTATTTACAAACACTTTAAAGTTCTCATCATATTTTGTAGGTGTAAACTCTATCAGTTCATATTCAGCAATTTTATTGATAAAGAATGGATCTTCTTTAATAATTGTCTGTATCTCTTCTTCTGTATTGACATTCGCTAAAATAACTCCGCCAATTCTTGGCTTTCTTCTTCCTGAAAAAATAAATTTGGATTTCTCATAGTACTTGTTTAAGAATGTAACGTGTTCTTCCAAATAAGTTTCAACTTTTTCTAATGGTTCGATATATCTTAATACAACTAGAAACAATTTCTCCATCTCCTTAGTAAGAACAAATGTACATTTATTATACATCTATTTGAATTGATAAACCAAAAAGGACCGCTCCTTGGAACGATCCCTTTACTTATCTTCTGACCCCCCTAATCAAACCGTCATATGCAAGAATAAATTTGGAAATACTTATAATCTTAATAACTCAATGAGGGGAAACGTATATGCTCGGAAGTATTTTTTAGGTTTTGTATACCTTGGATTTTTGGTATCTGGCTTTATAACAAAGATAAAAAAACGGTTTTGCTTATTGCTCCTTTAGGTACCATGCTAGCTTATACCATTAACTTATTTGGATTTTATTTTGGGCTCTGGAACTTTAAGCCTGTGCTAAAAATTAAATTACTTTCGTCATTTCCTTTTGATGTTGGGTTATACCCTGTACTTTCCAGCTATTTAATTTATTTCATTCAAAAAGAAGACATAAGGCCGTATACAATCATTCTTATTTTTTCTTTAACTACTACACTTTTCGAATATGTAATGCTGGTATTTGATAAAGTATCATATGGTCAAAACTGGGATACTTTTTGGACATTTTGGTCCTATGTTCTACCCTATTTTGTGATTTATCGCTACTATACAGCATTAAAAAGACTTGGACTATATTAGTAAAGGCCACTTCGCTTCGCTTATCTTTCCCTGCGTCCAGCATAACACGCCCCTCTTTTTTATATCTCGCTAAAGGTATTTTCCGAACGCCATTCATAAGTACTGCACTGAATTGTACGCTTTTTGGTTACTAAAGTACGGAAAATGGATAACAACAAGCCGTTCCAGTTAGAACGACTTCATTTGTATTATGTATGCTATTATAGGAGCCCGACATCTTCCAAGAAATCTCGTGTAGTCACTTCAGACATAGTAAGCTCATCTTTCGTGTTAAACTGGACCAAAATGGGCTCTTTTTCAGAGGATGTAGGCATAAATACTATACTCCCTCTCATAAAATCCTTATTTTCTTTATAATTTGGGTCATCTTTTGAAATTTCATTTACTTTCTTGATTTTGTACTCATTAGCTTCTTCCCCATATAACCGCTTCAATAGATCTTGCGCCTTCTCCTCTTTTGTGTTTCCCTCAAGGTTGACTAAAGGTAGGCTGTCGAAGTAAAAATATAGAACTTTACCTGTTTCATCAAACGTTATGCTGAATTCTTTGCCGGTTGTCTTTCCTTCCACTATTTTTCCGCTCTCATTAAACCTAAGGGAATATTTTTTCGATCCTTCCTCCCCTTTTATAGTAGAGGAATACATAGTGGAGCCATAAAGCTTAAGGTTCTTTACTTCTGGTGAAAGGCTATAGACTTTATCCAAAGATGCTTGAACTTTGTCTGGTAATTCGGATTCAGAAATATTTTCTACTGCTTGAGTATATTCTGTTATCTTCTCTGTTTCTATATCAAATTCTAAGAAAAATGACTCTTTCTCATCACTTGCCAAGAACAAATGAATCACATTTTTCTTTTCATCATTTTCTATCTTTTCGACTTTACTACCCATGATTTTATATGCTTTTGCTTGTGGAAATTTATCACAGAATGACTCTAACGCTGATTTCATGCCTTCCTGGGCTAGAATTTCATCAACAGTCAAGTCTTTAGACCAATAATAACCTTCCCCTTGTTCAGTCATTCCCTCTTCTTGCTGGATTTGATTGCTTTCTTGTTCAGCCGCGAAGACTGGCGTTGTAGCCAATAAACTGATCGTTAAAAATGCAGTTGCTACCTTTTTCATGGTCTTATTCCCTCTCTTTTTATATTTAGCCTTACCCTATGGTAAAACCAGTTTAATCGGTTCTTGATGCTTATTCTCCCCTCTAAAAAGGATGCTACGTAACTTCTTCTTTTTTGCCTATTCATTAGCTATAACGTATAATTTCAGGATTTCTTTCTCGTTTTTTAAAATTTTTTATGAAATAATGTACAAAGCCTTGAATTTAATTTTTTATTTGCGTTTTTCTGGCTCGTTTGTAACGTTACGCAAAAGAAAAAGCCACTCCGGAGAGTGACCATTTTTTAATCAGACCGCCTTAAACCTTGGATGAAATGGTTGGATTTTTTTTGTATTGATAAGATAGCTGATCAATATGAGCGCCATAAAAATTGCCATCAGGGTCGCGGAAACCGAATCCCATGGCTTTCGGCTGTAAATCAGTTACCTCAACTCCATGTTGTTTTAGAAACGCATGAAAAGCTGGGAGATTTTCGACATAAAAATCGATAACATTATGCACAACGCCTGTATTTGTATTGGTAAATTCTAATCGTTTTTCGTCATTTGTTTGTACAAGAAATAAACGCGTTCCTTCTCCTGCAAGTGCAATGAATGCCGATTGTTCATCACGCCACATGACTTGAAACTGTAGAATCTTCGTATACCAAGAAAGAGCCTTGTCTAAATTTGATACAGGGACCTCGACACTGGTAATAAACGTAATCATATTTTTCGCATACCACCTTTACGAATATATGTTCCAATTATACTATATCAATTTCAAAAAAGGAAATTTTTTCCTACAAATTCAAAAGGACCGCTCCTCGGAACGACCCCTTCGCTTATCTTCTAACATTATCATCACCACTCACCTCCAGGGCAAAATAAAAAGCCACTCTAGAGAGTGACTCACTTTAAATCCCTATTTTCTCCCAAAATCACTTTCACTTTTTCTTCGTTCATTACCCTACTTATTTTCTTTTAATGCATTATATAAAAAAGATGCCATTTTTATAACGACATCTAATTAGACCTAGTTAATAACACTCATGCAGGAACATTATATAGACCGACGGGACTTTAATGTTTTTAATGAAGATGTGGGCGATCCTGCTCTTTGTTGGATTCTGATAAAAAAGGACGAACTTCATTTTCTTCCTCTTTTATTGGAGCCTCAAATGTTCGGAATAAAGATTTGGTTTCTTCAAAAAAACGATTCTGATTCTCGGGACTAACATATCCAAGCTGAATGCCTGTCGCTTTTGATAAAAAGGGATCTATCGTAGATAAATCAGATTTTGTAATGTCTATTAATGACGTTTTTCCAAGTGTAATGGCTACTAGTTCCATTTCTTGTACACAAGCATTCAAATATCTTGCTAAATTTTTAGCTGCTTGCTCAATATTTAGTTGATCCGTCATTTTACCTGTATAGACAACTAGGCTGGTTGGTGGCTCAAAAGGTACAGCCTTTACCATTTGTTCACTTACAAGAGCCATGATAGCAGCAGTACCAATATAGACACCATCAGCTCCTAGCGCAATCGCCTTTAGCATTTGCCCTGGTGTAACCAAGCCTCCTGTTGCCAGTAAGTTGATATCTCGAATGACACCTTTGCGTGCGAAAAACTCTGCTGCTCTTGTGATTGCAAATAACGTGGGCAATCCAACGTCATCTTGTAGAGTTGGTGCACCGCCATGCGTTCCCCCTTCTGCTCCATCAAGGGTAACAAAATCCACCTCTGCTTCTACTGCAATTTGTAATTCTTTTTCAAGATGGTGGGTTGCTGCAATTTTAAGCCCAATCGGTACGCCTGTTTCCTCTCTTAGTCGCTTAACTAACTGAATAAAATCTTCCTTTGTATTTACACCAGGAAGACGGGAATGAATCAAAGCATCTTCTCCTTCTCGCAAACCAAAAACCTCTCTAAAGTCTTCCCCGATATTTTTTGCTGTTGTGCGTTGCGGGGTCGAACCTTGTGCACCTTGACCCAGTTGAATTTCAATAGCATCGAGTCGTTTATATTTATCAGGTGTATTCATCCATCCACCGCGATTATATTGTCCAATAAGCAAACTAGCCGCATCTCTTTCTTCTTCCAAAAGTCCTGCTTCACCCGTATTAGTTGCAGTTCCAACAGCCGTTGCTGCTTTTGCCAAAGCAATTTTGGTACTTTTACTTAAAGCACCACCAAAAGACATAGCTGCTATCATTATAGGAATTGAAACCGTCATTGGTTTTTTCGCACGATGCCCTATTGTAATTGAAGTACGAATCCCTACATTTTCGGGAGTTGGAAAGCGAAAGAGATGAACAGGATTAAACAATATTTTTTCCCATGGAGACAGATGAATAGGACTTCCAAGGGGACGAGATACAGGAGTTCCTTGATTAGCCCTCATTGCGATTTCAAGTAAGTTTGTGACACCGACTTTATTAGTTGCAGGAACCATTTCAAATAAATTCTCGGTGTACTGGTCTCTTATTGCCCTTGTTATTGCCTTGTCCACAGTTTCATTAACAGCTGATCGGATAAAATTTTCAATGAGTCTCAGTAGCACGTCCTTCGTCCCCTCCAATTTCACCGCGATCAATTGCACTGTTTATTCCATCAATCTTTTGGGCTATTGCTAGGCACATATGTTTCATAGTTCCAAGTTGACGAGCGGCATTTTGTTCTTCGACTGCAATATCCACTAATTCTGTATGATCAAAATTTGTAAGCTTCTTATAGTGCTCCCGTTCGATTGTTGAAAGGGTTCCAGCCATTGTTTCTATTCGGTTGATTTCAGAATGAATGTAAGAAAGTGTGTTTTTTAGCTCTTGAATATTCTCCATTTCATTACACCTACCCATGTTTTGATTTTATTATCACCCACTTTTCGTGATTTATTCCCAGTGTCCTTTAACAGTCTAAACTTATAATAAAACCTATGTTTGTTCTTAACACGGTCAGTTATACTGTACTCTTTTTTATACCAACGAAAAAAGGACCGCTCCCCTAATCAAACCGTCATATGCAAGAATAAATTTGGAAATACTTATAATCTTGATAACTTAATGAGGGGAAACGTATATGCTCGGAAATATTTTTTTAGGTTTTGTAATACCTTGGATTTTTGGTATTTGGCTTTATAACAAAGATAAAAAGACGGTTTTACTTATTGCTCCTTTAGGTACTATGCTAGCTTATACCATTAACTTATTTGGATTTTATTTTGGGTTCTGGAACTTTAAGCCTGTGCTAAAAATTAAATTACTTTCATCATTTCCTTTTGATGTTGGGTTATACCCTGTACTTTCCAGCTATTTAATTTATTTCATTCAAAAAGAAGACATAAGGCCATATGCAAGCATTCTTATTTTTTCTTTAGCTACTACACTTTTCGAATATGTAATGCTGGTATTTGGCAAAGTATCATATGGTCAAAATTGGAATACTTTTTGGACATTTTGGTCCTATGTTCTGCCTTATTTCGTGATTTATCGCTACTATATAGCACTAAAAAGACTTGGACTATATTAGCAAAGGTCCCTTACTTTTTTTTCCCTGCGCCCAGCATAACACGCTCTAATCCTCTCCCGCAAAAGTCGTAACACGTGTAACATAAAAAGCCCGCCGCTATGCCGACAGGCCTTTCCTGACTTCATCTTCATACATATCCCACGCTAAATTGCGAATCATTGACCGACGAATCCTATCCACTGTCTGACGAGTCACATCAAGCTGCTGAGCGATTTCATACATCTTCAATCCCTAGTATTCCCTCGGCTACTGCTCGCTCTCTCTCGTCCTGTAACATAGCCACAGAAGCCTCTAGTTTCTTCACCTTGCGTTCATATCGTTTCATACGCTCCCATTTCCGTAGGAGCTTTTGCGCCTCTCTATATGTTACATCCGAATTTACACCTTGTGCCTTTGGTAACGATGCTTCAATGCCATACTGTGCTGTGCCAGCTCCCAATAAGCTCTCCCATACTTCTCTCGGATATTGCTTTTGATGCTTGTCCCAATCCTGTATATCATGAATCTCTTTTGCCATCCAGTGATAGTCGCGCAGGTCCTGTTCTACGCGCTGTATAGCTTCTAATGCAGGTTCTAATTCAACCAAGCAAGTTGCTCCTGGTACGCTTCCTCTTGTGCCACCTGATGCCCTTCCCATTGGGGGCAACTCTGTACTTTTCCGATATGCATGTCATGAATACGGCACATGGCTGACTTTCCCCACTATGAACCTGGACACTTAGCGCAAACTTCTTCCAAAAACACATGATTATTCATGACGACTCCCCCTGCTCATGGTAGAATATTGATAACCAGTAATATTGCTACCAAAGTAGAGACTCCCTCTCCGGACCACGAACCCAGAGAGGGTGTTTTTTTGTAACTTTTTGGTTAAAGCCTCGTATAGAGAAGTACATTATCCTCCTATGTCCTACCCCTATGGTTGACAAACTGTAGGGGTATTTTTTTATTTGCAACTTTTTCTATTTATGTCTCGTCGTGTATAGTGCACAAAACATTTCCTTAATCTTACCCCTACAGTTGCCATGTTGTAGGGGTATTTTTTGTTTAATTTTTTGAATGTAGGGAAAGATATTGTGTAGGTAATAGCATCATGATTCACTCCACAGATCTTGCCCCTTCGTTTGAAGGGGCTTATTTTTATCCTTTCAATGCCTTCCTTGTAATTTCAAGTACCTTGCTCTCTACAATGGTCAAATCTTCATTTGCCAAAGTACCGATCAACCATTTTTCAATTTGCTGTAACGTTTCCTTTTGCTTCTCATTCTCCTTCCGCAACCGTTCAGCCTCATTTAGCAGTTCTCCGTTTTCAAACTGCTTTTTCTCCATTCCCTCTACTAGCCTTCTGATTGTATATAGCATTTGCTCTTTCGTTCCGAAATTCTGTATATCATCTCTGGTACGAACAGCTTCCAAACGCTTCCGTATCTCTTTCAGTTCCTGTTCAGTCATTCTCCTCATCCTCCACTTTCGAAAATCCACCATCGATGTTTTCCCAAACTCATTGAGCCCATTCCTTTTCAACATACTCCTCTATTTCTTTTTCTGTCTTACCCATCAGTTCATCTTCGTCAAATTCCACGATCTCAGTTCTTTTGCAACCAACGTATCCTGTGCTGACTGAAAACTCGTATTTAGGCATTTGATTTGTCCTCCCAATTACCATAATTTATCCATTTCATCCGTTCATAGGCTTGTGCTATAGTCTTATTCGGCGCTCTCGTGGGGATAGGGCGTCCGTTTTTGTTATTGCATAAGTTTCTTTACTTTGGCCAGTCATTTAGACTGGCTCTTTTTTATGTCTTCCTATCAATTCCCTTATTTACCCATTTTCTAGAATGTAGTATATTGAAGATAGGCTTTTCTCACAAACCAACTCCCATTGCCGACCTATGTCGGCCTTTTTTATTGCGTAATACGGGTTGGATTGTGAAAAAATTGATTTATCTTACATTCTCCTTACATTTCCGTATGTTCTATTTCATCCGTTCATAGGCTTGTGTTATATTCCTTATGAGACTTGACGTTCCCCCCAAGTCCTGAGCATACTTCATAGCTTTTTTATTTGGCCAGTCATTTAGACCGGCTCTTTTTTTATGTCTTCCTATCACTTTCCTTATTTACCCATTTACCTAAATATGGTATATTGAAAGCGTGAAATTTTTCGCAACAACCATCTCCTACTGCCGGCCCTGTGTCGGCCTTTTTTATTGTCTTTATTTTTCACTATTGTCATATCGCAAAATATACTAATAATACATTAGTACTGAGGTATTTCATAATCACCTATAAACACTCAACCTGTACTTGTCATTTTTTTCATGAAGCGGAGTACCTCGTACTTGTTATACAATCATAAATGTGTAAAATTACACGAAAGGATTGTTAATATGGTTAATTGTAGTGTTATATTAGGCGAGATTTCCTATCAAGGGAAAACATATACCGCGATCAGAGAAATCCATCATGATGGTGTCTGGAAGCTTGTTTTCGTTAAAGATAATGAACGTATCCTGATGCTCATTCACTGAGAGTAAAGCAACCTCTCTTGTTAAATAGTTGCCCGCTAGGGAGACTTGGTGGGCAACCGATACTCTACTTCACAGCCCGTAATTACTCTCTTTCGTAATCCTCCAGGTCCATTTGATAATCTGCCTCTCGAACAGCTACCGCGAACTTCTCGATGCCCGTTTCCCACAGACCATGACGCTGAATAATTTCGCTGAATTCCTCTACATCATGTTCACGTATTTGCCAGCTGTCCGAAACGTTCGCTGGCTCATATTTGTCTTCCCATGCTTTCTTCTCTTCGTTCCATATCCGTTCACTTTTACGTTTGAAATGACATAACTCATGATCTACTAAGGCTTGCCGTTGGTCTGGAGTAAACACTCTCCAGGCATCTTTGTTAATAAAGACAAACCGTATATAATCAGTCACATGTCGTTCAAATGCTGTGCATTTCTTCGCCTTACCTACCTAATCACCGTTTCTATCCTAGAAATAATAGCCAATTACTCCCTTCGCATCCTTTAGAATTCTTTGCAGCTTGTCCACTAGCCCCGAAGGGCTGAATCAAGCTGTAGATTCAGATTTTTGTTTTTGTCTTTCAATCACCCAGAGAGCGTTTGCCCAAGCAGATTTCATCATTTGTACCTCAATAAGTGAATCGTTGTCCTGAAACCATTGAGCCCGCTCTGCTGGCGACATAAATGGGAGTGCCGAACGGATTTTGATTGTCGTATTACCCTCTTGCATGATGTAACAAGGACGGTTTTCCATCTGCTCATCCCCCTTTGCTCTATGTGTATGAGCACGAGGGAGTTGGACAACCTGCATACTTTCTCATCCCCTTTTCAACTGAGGTTGGTTTTGGTAATCAAAGTGTGTAAAAAAATTAGGCTACTAACTTAGGTCGCCACGCTTGAATGAAAAGCAGCAACCGGTTGAACTCTGAACGCCGCACATCTTCGTAACTAGAAACAGCAAAGCAATCTTTGATTGTCCTGTGGATTTCCGAAAACTGAACTGTAACCCGAATAATGGACACGTAAAAAAAGTCCGTTATTCGGGTTTTTTGTATGAGGAAATGATAGGGATACAGGTATAATCAACTCAATGAATACGGGTGAGGTAGAGAAACATGAGTAAAATCATCTTCAGTGCTTTCCAAATCAAACAAGTAGAGACAAATCCTAATGTGAGTAAGGTTTTTGAACATTCCATTACGTATCATCCGGATTTTAAGTTAAAAGCCGTCAAAGGATATCTGAAGAATAAAGAACCGATGCAGATTTTTCTTGAGAATGGAAGTGGTTACTATAGATGGCTGCGTACCGAGAAAACACGTTGTGACAGAGAAGAGGCTGACGAAAAAGATGACCAGTTAATCAAGGGATCTATGATGCTATATAAATTACACTTGATATTTTGACAGGGTAGCGTGGTTGGAAGTAGGTGATTCAGAAAAAAAAAGATAGGATGCGCCCTGCGCTCCAGCAAAAGAAAGGCAAACGTGTCTTTTTCCGACCGCTCCCGCCCACCGCCCTTCCTTCTTTTCTTACCTCTCACCACAAGAATTTGTCGATTTATCAAATCAGATGTATATAGGCTCTCCCCTAGTGAGAGAAGGCTATGCACAGGTTGCTATGTTCCCGCCGAACGTGAAGTATACAGATAGCTTTGTGAAGCTACAAAAGCAGGCTCATGAAGCAGGCAAAGGGTTCTGGGCTAATAAATAGAGATCAGGGCTCTTCTTTTTCACCACAAAACAAAACATACATTCTATTTATTGTATTAACAGAAAAACCGACATGTTTTTCTTGGCAATAATGATACAATCATCAGGAGGTGATTGCATGTACCGCCCTACCAACAAAGACGTATTTATCTATCTTCGTAAAAGCCGGAAAGACATTGAAGAAGAGAAAAAAGCTTTGGAGTATGGCAAGAATTACGACACGCTTTCTAAACACCGTAAAGAGCTGCTCGACCTTGTAAAGCGCGAACAGCACAATGTAATCGACATATTTGAAGAGGTTGTATCCGGTGAATTTCTTTCCGAACGTGATGTAGCACAGGAAATGCTTCGCCAGGTGGAAGACGGAGCTGTTGAGGGTGTAGTGGTAATGGACCTGGACCGTCTTGGCCGTGGTGATATGATCGATGCTGGTACAATATTCCGTTCGTTCAAATTCTCAGACACACTTATTATTACACCAAACGAGGTTATTGACTGTAATTCTGAAGGTGCAGAATTGCTTTTCGGAGTAAAATCAATTATCGCTCGTGAAGAGCTACGTCAAATTACTAAGCGTATGCAAGGTGGCCGTCGCCGTTCCGCGAAGGATGGCAAATCAATTACTCGTAAGCCGCCGTTTGGCTATACTCGGGATGAAAATTTAAAGTTATCCCCCCATCCTGAACAAGCACCGATCGTAAAAAAGATATTCGAGCTAGCTGCTGAAGGAAAAGGACGAAAAGCCGTTGTAAATGAATTGCACAAACTCGGTGTTGAACCGCCTGAAGGTAAAGTATGGGAAGAATCAAGCATCGGATATATCATCAAAAATGAAGTGTACCTGGGGCATATCATCTGGGGCAAACAAAAGTATAGCAAACGCAATGGAAAGAGAGTTACAAAAAAAGTCCCTCCTGAACTCTGGATTCGCCATGAAAATGCCCATGAAGCAATCGTTTCACAAGAACTTTTTGATAAAGCTAATCTTGCAGTAAGCAGACGTTATCGCGCTCCAGTACAAGAAGGATTAACGTTATCCAATCCGTTAGCCGGTATTTTACGATGTGCCTTATGCGAACGCAATTTACGCATTTCTCATACAGCAGATAGGCCAAACCCACAGTTAAGATGTATCAATCCTAACTGCCAACCATATCAAAAAGGCGTTCTGCTCCCTATCATTGAAAAGAGGATCATTGATTCTTTAGCTGCCCTAGTTGAACAGGTAAGTCTTCAACAAGATGAGCTTGCATCTTCTATTCAGCAAGAGGAATCTATGATCGAGCGTAAACAAAAACAAATTGCTAGATTAGAAAAAGAGATTGAAGAATTGCATGGGATGAGAGAAACAGCATTTGAAATGCTAGAGAAGAAGGTATATACCGAGGAAATATTCCTGCAACGCCATCAATCGATTGGACAGAAGCTTAAAGAAACAGAGGCAAACATTGAACAGCTAAAAAAAGAAATAGAGCTGGAAGAGGCCCAACTCACTCATAAAGAGAATATAATTCCGCAAATCCGCAAAGTGATTGATACCTATTGGGAACTTGAAAGTCCTATTGAGAAAAACCACTTACTCAAATCCATCTTAGAAAAAGTATACTATACTCGAAAGAAGGAATGGACCAAAAAAGACCAGTTCGAACTCGAGATTGTACCGAGGCTTCCGATTTAGAAAGTCTTTTGTATACATCATCAATAGGTATACTGATTCACTTCCGTGTATCCGAACATGTTACTTCTATTCATTAATTCCTGTACCAGCTTAACGCATCGGTCATTATCCGAGGTCAGGTTATCGCCGTCCGAGATATGGAATGGGTAAATATTGTATAGCGAAGGCGGATAGCGCTGGTCAATAATCTCAAGCGCTTTGCGGTAAGCGGACGAACAAATCGTACCACCACTCTCTCCTTTAGAGAAAAACGCCTCTTCTGTTACTTCCTTCGCTTCCGTATGGTGGGCAATAAATGCAATGTTCACTTTCTCATATCTCGTACGCAGAAAGCGGACCATCCAAAAAAAGAAGCTGCGTGCCACATACTTCTCCAATGCTCCCATCGAGCCGGACGTATCCATCATTGCGATGATAACCGCATTGGAATGAGGCTGGACGATTTCTTCCCACGTTTTGAACCGTAAGTCTTCATTCGTAATGTTCTTAATTCCTTTATGTCCTTCCAGTCCATTACGGCGCAATGATTCAAGAATCGTTCGCTTTTTGTCAATATTGCCCATCAGCCCTTTTTTACGGATATCATTAAATCGGATATCCGTTACAATCACCTCATCCTGCTGCTTCTGTTCCAGATTAGGTAACTCCATTTCGGCAAACAGCATCTCTTCAAGCTCTTCGACTGATATTTCCGCTTCATAATAATCTTCGCCTGCCTGGTCGCCTGCACCCTGGCCTTTACCCGGTCCTTGGCCAGGCTCTCCTTCCCTAGCGATAACATCCCCTACTTTAGACTCACCGTTCCCCTGACCAACGTGTTTGCTTTTATTGTAGTTATATCGAATACGATATTCATCAAGAGAACGGATCGGGATTTTCACTACATCCCGTCCGTTCGACATAATGATATTCTCCTCGCTGACAAGGTCGGGAAGGTTCTTTCGAATCGCATCACGAACCTTCTCTTGATGACGTTGTTGATCCTGGTGGCCCTTGCGGTGCAATGACCAATCTTCCCGCGAGATAATAAACGGCGGTTCATGTTTCATGCGGCTTCCCCCTTTTGTACCGCCTACCGGTTCAAGAGGCTGCCCACATAACGCAGCAATTCGTTTGCGCAAATCGGGCAATACCCGTGTTCATCGATAAGGCGCGCGGTGACTTCATTGACCTTTTTAAGCTGGGTTTCGTCTGGTGTTTTGCTTGATGTCGTAATTTTCACCACATCTTTCAAGTCAGCGAACAATTTCTTCTCAATGGCTTCACGCAGACGTTCGTGACTATTGTAGTCGAATCGCTTGCCTTTGCGTGCATAAGCCGAAATCCGAATGAGTATTTCTTCGCGGAACGCTTTCTTCGCATTTTCCGAGATGCCAATCTGTTCCTCGATTGACCGCATGAGCTTTTCGTCTGCATCCATCTCTTCGCCAGTAATGGGATCTCGCACCTTCGTTTTGTTGCAGTACGATTCGACATTATCGAGGTAGTTATCCATAAGGGTTTTTGCAGATTCTTCATAAGAGTAGACGAAAGCTTTTTGGACTTCTTTCTTGGCTAACTCGTCGTATTCTTTGCGGGCGACATTAATGAAAGTAAGGTACCGTTCCTTATCTTCTTTTGTAATGGTAGGAGATTGATCCAATCCGTCCTTGAGTGCGCGCAGGATATCGAGTGCGTTAATGCATTCAGTATCACGGCGGATAAGCGCGCTGGAAATACGGTTAATGACATAACGCGGATCGATGCCGGCCATTCCTTCATCGGCAAACTCGTTCTGCAACTCCTTAATATCCGATTCTTTAAAGCCTTCCACAGCATCTCCATTATAAAGGCGCAGTTTCTTTAGCAAATCAACCCCCTGCTTCTTCGACTCTTTCAGACGGGTGAGAGTCGAAAAAATCGCGGCAGCTCGCAGTGAATGCGGCGCGATATGCACATGACCGAGATCGCTTTGCTTAATCAGCTTCGAATAAATTTTCTCTTCATCCGATACGCGCAAATTATACGGGATACGCATGACGATCATCCTTGATTGGAGTGCTTCATTCTTCTTGTTGCTGATAAATGTTTTATACTCGGATTCATTCGTATGGGCAACGATAAGTTCATCCGCTGAAATTAAAGCAAACCGCCCCGCCTTAAAGTTGCCTTCCTGTGTAAGGGAGAGTAGGTTCCAGAGGAATTTTTCATCGCATTTCAACATCTCCTGGAATTCCATCAACCCGCGGTTCGCCTTGTTTAACTCACCATCAAATCGGTACGCACGCGGATCGGATTCCGAACCGTACTGTGTAATCGTAGAGAAGTCGATGCTGCCGGTAAGGTCAGCAATGTCCTGCGATTTTGGATCGGAAGGGCTGAATGTACCGATCCCGCGCCGCTTCGCTTCTGAGAAAACAATACGTTCTACGGGCATATCTTCGATCCGCCCGCCATATTCTGTGTCGAGACGCATCTGATTGTAGGGGGATAGATTTCCCTCGATAATAATGCCTAGCTCTTTTTCAATGTCAGAACGTAATTCGTTAGGGATGAGATGCAGTGGATCTTCATGCATGGGGCATCCCTTAATGGCATAAACGGCACCTTCATCGGTGCGCGTGAACTGCTCGAGGCCTCGTTTTAGCATTGTAACGATAGTCGATTTCCCACCGCTGACAGGCCCCATTAGCAACAGGATACGCTTACGGACATCAAGTCGCATGGCTGAGGAATGAAAATACTCTTCTACCAGCTTCTCAATTGCCCGATCCAAACCATAGATTTCGCGGCTGAAAAATTTATAACTTTTGCTTCCATCCTCATTATGTTCAATCCCGGCATGTTTGATCATATTGTACACCCGGGAGTGTGCGGTCTGGGCAACGTGCGGATTTTTTCTTACAATCTCAAGGTACTCGGCGAATGTCCCTTCCCAAACTAGCTGCTCTTCACGTGCACGGTATTCCGCAATCCGCTTCAGGATATCCATCGGGCACTCCTCTCCTTTTCTTCGTTCAGAATGGTAAGTCAGGGATGTGTTTTTACTATCCTATTCCGCACATGCAGATGACATGCTAATTATATGGATTACATTTGATCGCTCGATATTCACACAGCAAATAAAAAATAAGGATGGAAACACGTCCATATACGCATTTCCATCCTTATTCTTTATTTCTGATATGTAGCTCCATGCATAACTTCATAGATTTCCAACTGTGAACCGGTGGCTGGATTGTTGTCCGAAGAGTGTGCGTGCGCCTTACGGAAGTTATCGCTTTCAGTCCAGGCTTTGAACGATTCTTCGCTGTCCCATTTCGTATATACGACCTGCTTGTCCCCTTCTTTTGCGCTTAAGAATTGGAATTCCAGACAGCCTGGAACATTGCTCATACGCTCTGCACTCTTGGCAAACATCTCTCCCATGCGTCCTTTCATCGCAGCGGGAACCTGCA
This sequence comes from Aneurinibacillus migulanus, assembly GCF_001274715.1. Classification (GTDB taxonomy): domain Bacteria; phylum Bacillota; class Bacilli; order Aneurinibacillales; family Aneurinibacillaceae; genus Aneurinibacillus; species Aneurinibacillus migulanus. Next base: position 292,722 of record NZ_LGUG01000002.1, read on the forward strand.
ATACATTCATTACAACGTACATGGTATATCCACCTCCATAAAGTATCGTTCCTTATTAATGATAGCAAAACCGTCTGAACTTTTCCAATCACAAGCGTGCAAACTTTGTCAAGATTACAGTGTTCCTCTACGTTCCAATGGTAAAATTTATGGGGTATAATAAAGTAAATCACATACTTTGGAGAGGAGTCATGAAAATGGTAATTATCCTGTCAATAACTGTCCTGATAATCGGTGCCATCTTCACCGCCGGCTACAATGAAGACAAGACATGGGGATTATAAGTTACTCTTACTATGTAAAGCGCTGCCAAAATGCAGCGTTCTTTTTTATATCCACTATTTTCTAAAAGTCGTTTGCCTGCTCTTCTTCAACGATTGCTTGCAAATCAAGAGCAGAGATCGTTGTGAAAAAGTAGTCCTCTGCCTCGCTTCTTCGCTTCGCCTCAGCAACAATATAGCGCGGAGAGCCTTCTTTCTCTTCATCATATACCACGAGCATTCCGTCCGTATTATCCAGCAGGAATGCGTTTTTTGCTTTGAACTGCCATGGCCCTTCGTATGGCTTTTTCGTCACACTAGTGACGAAATCAGCTCGTGCTACAATTCCTCTGTAATACTCTTGTTTTTCTTCCTGCCAATTCTTCTCCTGATCAAGAAAAGGCGTTATGATCGCAAGCTTCAACTGTGGGTATTCGTGTTTCAATTCGAAAATGACGTCTGCAGCCCACAATTCAACTCCCAGTTGACCGCTTATAATCACCCACTCGCATGCCGCTCCTTCTTCTATAAAAGCGATGAGACGTTTCTTTATCGCTTTTTTGATATAGCCAATTCCGAGATGCTTATTATCGAAAATGCCAAGTTCATGTGGTTTGTAGCCTGTAATTAGTAATCGTCTAAGCAAACAGGTTTCCTCCTCAAAAACGAAAGGGACAAAGAGTCCTTATGCTCTTTGTCCCTTTTTAATTAATTAGAATACTGGAATAACGGCGCCTTTGTATTTCTCATCGATGAATTTCTTCACATCTTCAGATTTCAGCACCTGGATTAGTTTTTTGATTTCTTCACGGTTTTCGTCGCCTTCTTTAACGGCTAAGATGTTTGCGAATGTCTTAGCAGCTTCAGAATCTTTCTTCTCCATTGCAAGTGCTTGGTCGAACGTCAGTCCGCCTTCCATCGCATAGTTTCCATTAATAACCGCATAGTCTACTTCATTCACTGCACGCGGCAGCATGGATGCCTGCATCTCTTGAATTTTGATGTTGTGCGGATTTTCCACAATGTCCTGCTTCGTTAAGCTATTCAGTTCTTTGCCTGGTGTTAGCTTAATCCAGCCTTTAGTCTCAATCAACTTTAATGCACGTGCGCCATTCGATACATCATCCGGAATCGCGATTACCGCGCCGTTCTTCGGCTCAGCCGCTTTTTCCTTGCCCGGATACAGTCCCATCGGCTCTAAATGAATACCATCTAACGCTTTAATATGTGTATTATGCTTTTTGTTGAATTCATCAAGATACGGAGTCGTTTGGAAATAGTTTGCATCAAGTTGTTTCTCTTCGAGTGCTGTATTTGGAAGGACATAATCGTCGAAGACTCTGATTTCCATATCCACTCCCTGCTCTTTTAGCTTGCCTTTCACATGCTCAAGAATTTCTGCGTGCGGTACGGCGCTTGCGCCTACGGTAATTTTTTTCTCATTGCCGCCACCGCTCCCGCCGCCGCATGCTGCGAGTACGCCGACAGTGAGCAGTAAAATAGCGGATACGATCCATTTTTTCATCGTCTATTACCCCTCTTTATCCCATATCGGTTTATTTTTAGTTGTTGTACGTATAATGGTTCTGTCCAGCTACGCCACGCGTACGGGCCCGGTACGCGAAACGCAAAAAACCTCTCCGGCAGACCAGAGAGGGGATTGATTTCACATTCAATACACACTCTTATCTGCCAGGATATAAGAACTCCTGCTGGAATTGGCACAGCATTTTCCCCTAAGGAAAAATCCGCTGCCGGGCTTCATCGGGCCAGTCCCTCCACCTCTCTCGATAAGCGAGATCATTATTCAGTTGAACTGAAGACTATATTACGCATCTTTCACACAATTGTCAATTACTTTTTTTATAGCATATTTTGTATATGCTATGTTTTTACGCTTCTTTCGCTACGAAAAAATACCACGCCGGGCTACGAGCTGCTCATATAGCTCTTTTAAGGTACCGTGCCCATCTACACGATGCTGCGGTACGCCGCGGTCGATTTTATAATCCTCGACCAGGAATGTTTTTAATCCGACTTCGGAAGCTATCATATCCTGCTGCATATCGTTGCCGATCATAATAGCATCTTCCGGTTTGATATCAATCTGCTCGCAAATCTCAATGAAGTATTTCGGATTGGGCTTGCAGTAGCGTGACGTCTCAAAAATCGTAACGTGCTCAAAATCATTTTCTGACAGTCCCGCCCATTTCATTCGCTCCTGAATAGCAATACCCGGAAACACCGGGTTAGTGGCTACAACAAGCCTATAGCCTTGTTTCTTCGCCTCTTCTACCACTTTCAAGGCGTAAGGGTGCGGTTCAATATCTTCTTTCAAAAGTGGAAACTCTTCTACGTAGAATACATCGAACAGCGGCCAGATCGCTTCCTGTTCCAATCCGCATGCCGCTAGAAAGTGCTCGCGGAAAATTTCTTCATTCGTGCGGTCTGCACCGTCATCTTTCATCATTTGTTTCGTTGCCTGCCATACGGATTTGACAAGTAACTCAGGATCAACAATGTGTGCCGTATATTCACCCAATCGCTTCATGTAACGGTGTAAAAACGCCTCCGTATCCAATGTCAGAAGCGTTCCGTCCAAATCAAAAAATATCGCTTTTTCTGCCACGCCCGGCACCTCCTATTGCTTTCATACTTATTTTATTGCTCAGCAATACACCCTTTCAATCATGTACTACTTCATTCCGGGATACCCAACCTGCCTGAGTGCCTCATAAAGAATAACTGCGGCAGTATTAGATAGATTCAACGAGCGCGTCGCATCCCCCATCGGAATCCGGATGACTTGTCCAGGGTACTGCATCAGAATTTCCTGGGGAATTCCGGTCGTTTCCTTGCCGAAAACAAAAAAATCACCATCCCTGTATTGTGCGTCGGAATGGTACGTATCGCCATTTGTCTCAATAAAGAAAAAACGACCGTCTGGATGCTTTGCCGCAAAATCGTCAAACGATGAATAATATGTAATATCGACCGCATGCCAATAGTCAAGTCCCGCTCGTTTTAAATACTTGTCATCCGTTGAAAAGCCTAGCGGCTCGATTAGATGAAGCCGCGTGCCGGTCGCTGCACACGTACGAGCTACATTGCCTGTATTAGCCGGAATGAGCGGTTCATGGAGCACTATATTAAACGCCATCCATTTGTTCACCTCACTTTCTATCATAGCACAAAAACAAACAACAACATACATGAACGAACATTCATACTTCTAACAAAAACACGTCAAGATATCAAAAAGAGCCGCGAAATTTTCTCGCGGCTCTTCCTTCCTAGCTATCAGGTTATTGTGTTTTAGATTTTATGACAATCGTGCCCGCCATTTTATCATGCCAGCTCTGCTTGCGTTCATCAAATCCCGCCCAAATGTATCCAATCAGCAATACAATGCTAGAAATGATTTTCCCTATCGTTTCGCGTAAAATAACGGTTCCCCATCCGGCCGTGCCGCCATCTGTACGCACAACCTTGACACCGATAATCATCTTGCCAAGCGTCTGTCCCCATACACCGGTTAACACAATATAATAGATCATCCCTAGTATGTTTTGTACAAACCACTCAGTCGAGAATGCTTCCTTTGATGAAAGCCCCAAAATATACAGGACAGCTATAAGTAAAATTCCGTCAATAAATGCCGCCACGAAACGAATCCAGAAACCGGCATACCTTGTATTCTCCAATTCCATTTCTTCTCCTCCTTTCATACAATTGCCACAATGTATGAATTATGGACGGTAAATATACTCAATGCTCGGTGTCCTTTTCTCTTCTCTCAAAAAATCTGGAATGGGCTGCTGATTCAATATACCGGACAGCTTAGTGGAGAATGAAGAAAACATTCTCGAAAAGCCGAAAGGTTCTTCATAGCGGACAACTGTTGCTTCCTGCAACTTTGCTAATTTCTTTGCCGCTTCTGTCGCATCTTCCAACGTCCCGAGCTCGTCAATCAATCCATTCGCCTTTGCCTGTTTGCCTGTATAAATTCTTCCGTCAGCAAGCTGAAGTACTTTCTCACGTGGCATCTTTCTTCCTTCGGCAATCACATCAACGAACTGCTGATAGCTTTCATTTATTACACCTTGCAAAAGAGTATGTTCGTCCTGCGTCATTTCCCGCATCGGATTACCCATATCTTTGAATTTTCCACTCTTAATTACATTTTCTTTAATTCCATACTCTTTGGCCAGTTCTCCATAGTTCATATACGAAGCGATAACGCCAAGACTCCCTGTCAATGTGGATGGATTCGCATACACTTTATCTCCCGCAGTAGCGAGATAATATCCACCTGATGCAGCATACGAACCCATACTAATAACAATCGGCTTCTTCGTTTCGCTTTTCACTTGCTTCAGTTTGCGGTGCAGCTCATCGGTCGGAACCACCGCTCCCCCTGGGGAATTAATCCGTATAACAATCGCTTTCACATTCGAATCTTCTTTTGCTTGATTAAGCTGGGAAAGAAGCGCCTGATAATCAAACGTGCTGTTCCAGCTGCTCTCTTCTGAGATAACCCCTTCTACATACAATTGCAGCACCTGATTCGTTCTACTACCAGATACTGTCTTTGCCTTCCATTTTTCAGGTACCGAAGCCACTGAACCTTCTCCACCACGAACGAGTTGAAGAACGAGCGCCGCCGCTACAACGAGCACTACGATCGCAAGCGCAATCCATCTTCGTTTGTTCATATACTGTTCTGTTCCTCCTCTTATGTATCGTATCGTCCTCTTCTCCTTTTATTTACGTACTATCTATCAAAAAGATTCACCTGTAAATTATATTTACATGATGTGAAAAAATCGGTATTTGATGTTCGGCGTATAGGCTGTAGAATCCCGGTAATCCCAGTATCGATGTCGGCTATTCGTCGTGTGTGCGTTCACGAGCGGCATACCGTGACTGTCTTTTGCTACTACAATAGTCGAATGCTGCCAGCGTCCGTCCCCGTCGAAATCATAGCAAATCACATCACCAAGAGAGAGCTGATCCGCACTCGATTTACTTTCTGTCTTGATATGCCCCCTCTCCAGATACCAACGAAAGCTGTGGGCTACCGTCCAACTGTAGCTCCATAACGCCGAAGGACTATTCCCGCCACGATACCACCAGCCAGTTGCCCTGTTGCCGGTTGAATAAAACGGAATACCACCAGCATATAAACACTGCGAAATAAAATTCGTGCAATCTACATCAAAATGTCGAAAGTTCGGATTGTATTCATTCCACCAGGCTTCGGCATATCGAACAGCCTGCAGTCGATTATATACATAACTGCCTTTTCTTATTTGCTCTTCATTAAACGATACATCTTCTTGTGGTTGAAAGACCGGTTGCACAGACTTTTGTGGCGTACCATTAATCTTATTCTCCTGTACGATAAGCCATCTATCTTTTACATGTCGCAGCATTACGCGGATGTGTATGTCTTTCTCTTGTTCATGCCACCTCTTCTCCAACTGGTAAGCGTACCATTCTCTTGCCTTTATACGGACAACAATTTCATTTATTCCGTCCTTTTCCACCTGAAAATCGTTGATTTGTAACCTGCTCTGCAATGGACGAATCCGTCGCTCCTTCAACTGCTGCCAGCGTTGAAGATTGCTCCGCTCTATCGACTCGGCCTCTTCTTTGTCCAAACACTTGGAAAGCTCATTCGTTTTTGTAACAAGGTTTTTTGTCCGACATTGCAGGTAAAACTCCAAAGCTTCTGTCCACGTAGTCATCTTACATCTCCTTTCTTTTTTATATAAACCCAAAGTGCACCGGTATATCGCAACATCATAATATGTATATTCCGTACAAAAAGAAAAAAGGACGGCCGCTGCTCTCATAAGAAGCATTGCCGTCCTTTTTCACTTATTCCTTATGCCGAACCGACTTCCGAACGTTCAAGCACACCTTCCAATTGTAGTAAATATTCTTTCACATTCAGCCCACCGCCATATCCCACGAGCGCGCCATTTGAGCCAATAACCCGATGGCATGGAATGAAGATAGACAGGGGATTCTTATTATTGGCCCCGCCAATAGCACGTACCGCTTTAGCCGCATTTATGGCGAGCGCAATATCTTTATATGATCTCGTCTCTCCGTAAGGAATTTGTCGAAGCTGTTCCCATACAATCTTTTGAAACGCCGTGCCATGTATATCAAGTGGAAGGGTAAACTCCTGTCGTTCTCCCCCGAAATACTCGTCCAATTGCTCTGTCGCTTCCAGGAAAAACTCAGGCGTATATGTGATATTCTCTGTATGCATCCACTTCTTGGCCCAGCGCGTCAGAGAAAGTCTGGCTGTATCCCCATCACTAAATTCTACCCAGCACAACCCTGCTTCTGTAGCAGCCAATACAATCGACCCGAGGGGGCTTTGATATACAGTATAAAAAACTTCCGACTTCACCCAATCCCTCCCTTGTGACATCTTCTTATCATCTTACCCCGTGCAAAAAGAAGAAATCCAGCACAATCATTCGACACTTTCCCCACTCATAAGCGCTTTTTCAATCTCTTCTTGAACCACAGCATCTTTTTCTCGGATTTTTGCTTTTTTCAGCGCAAGCATCGCTTCCTCCCCGCCGATCCTGCCCAACGCCCATGCTGCCGTACTTCTAAGCACAGAACGTTCATCTTCCAACAATACACAGAGCAAATCCGGCACAGCGCTTTTGTCTTTAAAATGCGCAAGCGCCAGAATCGCATTACGCTGGATCGGCTTCTTACCCCGCCATGATCCCGAAGATCGTCCAAACTTTGAGGCAAATTGCTTCTTGCTTATTGTAAGCAATGGCTTTAAGAGCGGTTTGGCTGCATCCGGGTCAGGCGTAAACTCCGGATGATGTGTAAAGTTGATTTTACGATTTTTTGGACAGACCTGTTGGCATGTATCACAGCCATACAAACGGTTTCCAATCGCTGACCGAAACTCCTCAGGGATCTCATCTTTAACCTGTGTCAAAAACGCAACACAACGTGTAGAATCAAGCTGTCCTCCCTGAATAATTGCTCCGGTAGGGCAGGAATCGATGCACATTGTGCAATCTCCACATTCTTCTTCAATAGGATGGTCAGGCGGGAACGGCGCACTCGTTAACATCTCTCCTAAATACACCCAAGAACCGAATTCTTTCGTAATAAGTGACGTATTCTTGCCCACCCATCCCAATCCGGCACGCTCTGCAACCGCCCTATCGGACAAAGCGCCCGTATCCACCATAATTTCAGTTTTAATCTCAGGCACTTGCTCATGCAGAAATTGCTCCAGCTTTTGCAGCCGCTCACGCAGCACATGATGATAATCTTCTCCCCAGGCTACCCGCGCCATCACACCTCTGTAGTTTCCCGGTTCCGATTTCGGCGGCCCTTCTATACGGGACGGATAAGCAAGCGCGATGGCAATAATGGATTTTACCTCCGGAAGAATGCTCTCTGGATGAGTACGCTTCTCGATATCCTTTTCCTCAAACCCGGATTCATACCCCTGTTCGCGGTGTTTATATAACCGTTCCTTTAACATAAGAAACGGGTCCGCCGAGGCAAACCCGATTTTATCAATTCCGATGTGATGTGCATATCGAATAACGTCTTGCTTCAGGCGGCTCCAATCTGTTACTGTCGTGCAATCATGCCGTATTTCCACGCCGCCATCACCTCCTGTTGCCTTACCGGCGCACGATCGCTCCGGTCGCCAATTCGTCACAGCGATTATTCAATTCATTATCCGCATGCCCTTTTACCTTAATGTATTGTACGTCATGTGTTTCCATGAGCGCAAGTAACTCTTTCCACAAGTCTTGATTCTCTACCGGTTGTTTTTTGCTGTTTTTCCATCCGTTTTTAATCCAGCCTTTATACCAGCCTTGTTGAAAACAATTGACCATATAAGCGCTGTCACTATGGAGCAAAACCTTGCATGGTTCCTTTAACGCCTTAAGCGCCTCTACCGCTGCTTTCAGCTCCATGCGATTATTTGTTGTATTCTCTTCGCTGCCGCACATTTCTTTACGATGCTTGCCATATAGCATAACAGCGCCCCAACCGCCAGGTCCCGGATTACCGGAACAGGCACCATCCGTATAAATAATAACATCCTTCATCTTGTCCCTCATTTTTTATAGTTTATATTCTGTTCAAATATCATAAGAAGAATTCTTCCGTTATCTATTTACAGTATATCAACTTCTCCTGTCTTTTGGGCAAGTATGGTACAATATCGGCAAAAAGAGGTGATTTCATGCAAAGCTATATGATTGACGGGGACATCCGTACTAGAATCCCAGGTATAAGACTTGGTATTCTCCACTACAATGATGTGAAGCTTTCTCCTACACCGGGGATGCTAAAAGGACGGATTAACTTATTTCTTGAGAATATGCGGCATGATTATATGGACAAATCCGTCAGCGACGTTCCGGGCATTACAGAATGGCGGCAAATTTTCAAAGCGGTAGGAATGGACCCATCCCGCTATCGTCCTTCTTCTGAAGCCCTCATGCGCCGCGTCCTGCAAAATAAGCCGCTCCACTGGATACATACCGGAGTTGATGTGAATACCTTCCTTTCCCTCCAATTCGGTCTTCCTGCCGGATTGTATAATCGGGACTTCATTGAAGGTGATGTAACCCTGCGCCTTGGACGGGAAGACGAAACATATGAAGGACTGAACGGCAGGGAGATTTCTTGTGCAGGCAAGCTGGTGCTTGCCGACGCGAAAGGACCATTCGGCAGCCCGTTCGTCGATTCTGTACGTACAAGCGTGGCGGAAGACGCGACACGTTTATTGCATGTGTTTTTTATTTATCCGAGGTTCAATCGTTGGACGGACGAACAACTGCTTCACTCTGCAGGCGATATGTTTATACACATTAATGGGGGCGACTACGAAATACTACCTGCTCCATGAAGATAATGAGCAACACTCCCATGACAAGTCCATTGCCAAAAATATAGCTAAAGATAGGCGGTAATACCTGAAGCGCTTCAGGCGGGACAAACATCAGGCCAATGCCGCCTAGCAGCCCAAACCCAATGATAAGTACATTTCGTTCATCAAGAATAATTCGGCCGAAATCTCGCAGGCCGAAACCAAGCAATTGCGTATAAGTTACAAACATAACCGCATAACCAACCGGAGAAGGCAGACCAGCGAGAATGCGACTAACAGGTGATAAGACACCTAATAAAATCAGCATGATCGCAGCAATGATAAACGGCAGACGTGCAGCGATACGTGATACCTGGATGACCCCTGCGGAAATGGAGAGTGGCACAAGGCCAACGATACCGCCAAACCCGGATAAAAGATGCGCCACTCCTGTCATTATGCCGCCGCGCCGATAATCCTCTTCTCTCGGACGAATGTTCGCTACATGGCTAACAACCGCAATACTGGCAACAAGATTCGTAATAAGAATTAGCCCGGTAACAAGAGATGTCAGAACGGTCCCCAGATGAAACACCGGGGGTCCCCAGAAAAATGGCTGAGGCAGTTCAAATAGCCCATTCGCTTCCTGAAGAGGCTTCGTCCAATCCATAAATAAATAAATCAGCCACCCTATAATCATGCTAATGAGGATAGCAAAGCTACGCACATATTTAAAAGGCGACCGAATCATGATAAACGTAAGAAATACCAATCCGATTGATACCATGGCGAGTACAGGTTCTACGCCGCTTTCCTTCGAAAAATATCCGATGCCGAGCATCCCATTCATCACAGGTCCACTAAGCGATACCGCAAGCAATATAAGATAACCGCCGCTCACTAAAGGCGTAAATATTCGCTGGATCTTTTCAATAAATCCGGTAGCACCCAGAATAATAAGCATAATTCCTGTGATAATTAAACCCATTTCCAAGGATTGTCCGATCTCTTGCGGGGCCTGTCCGGCGACTGTTCCCAGATTCACCAGAATGATAAAAATCCCCCACCACATACCAGCCGGACCTTCCGTAATTGGCAGCTTATGACCAAACAATATCTGCAATAGGGAGACAAGTCCAATTAAGAAAAATGTCTGTTGAACAAACTGGCCTACCTGCTGAGGTGACAGGCCATACATCTCCCCGATTACAAGCGGGACAACCAGGGAGCTAGACAGCGTGATAAAAAACCATTGTAGTGCCGCTGTCATCGTTACTGAAATGGGTGGCTTCTCATCCAATCCGTATAAATTCTTTGTTGCTTCTCTCTCTGATTCCATATTTTCACCTTTTCCGCTCTCTCTTTGCACATTCGATGGCGACTTTTAAATCATTCCATACTTCTTTTTTTGCTTTGGTCAGCGCATCGCCGCGCTGACGCACGACATAGGCAGGGTGCCAGGTCGGCACTACCTTCGTCCCCTCATACTCGTATATATTTCCCCGGAATTGGGACATTGTTTTCATATCCGGGAAAAAAAACTGTAGTGCCACCTTCCCCAGGGCCAAAACCACCTTCGGTCTGACGATATCAAGCTCACGCCGTAAATATTTTCCACACTCTAGTGTCTCCTCACGCATCGGGGTCCTGTTTTTTCCCTTTTCATCCGTTACGCGGCATTTTACCACATTCGTCATATAGATTTGCTCCCGACCAATCCCTGCTTTCCCCAGAATAAGTGTAAGCAGCGAGCCACTAATACCGACGAGCGGTAATCCCCAGTTTTCCTCGTCCTCGCCGGGACCTTCTCCAACAATCATCAACGGTGTAGACGTATTTCCTGTGCCGGGCACCCTGCTCTTTGCTCGTTCACAGAGCGAACAATCCGTACAGTTTAAAATATGACGGCGTACTTGTTCCATATGTACGATTCTTTCGACCTGATATAGCGCAGGCTTTACGTCTTCAGGATGATAACCGTCTTTGGTCAGTCGACGGTAGAAATCCTGCATGCCTTCCGCAACATGTTTCATCCGTTTTCTCTCCCATCATGATGGCGTCCTTTTCTACGATATCATATTTTTTCGGAAAGATGGAATAACGCTACTCCTTCCTTATAGGAAAAAGATGAAAAAACATACATAAAAAGTGAATGATGATTTCTCGTTTTAACGCGACATCTACTTTTTATGCGATAAATGAAAAGAAACCCGCCTTCTAAAGAGACGGGTTTCGCTTAAAATGGCTTTGACTAAAACAGCAAAGCTATTGTCTTATTCAATTTTCGATGTTCTCTGCTTCGCTCATTTGAGCAGACCATGCTTCATACAATTGGTCTTTGGTCTTGAGACCGGGGCGAGGAATCGCATGGTTTACAACATATGAGCTTCCGACATGCCGATTTTCCCACATCTCCTGATGCGCCTCCGGCAACTTTTCAAAAGGCACGAATACGGGTTCAGTAATCTCAAGCATCCCTGCATCAATCATTTCATTCATCCGAATGACCTCATACGCATTCGACAGGTGGGTACCCCAAATGTTCGCGGTCGGCATATAAATACGGCGTTGGCGCATCCACACTTGCGGTGCGTAGAAGCTGTAGCGGTGTTTTCCCATATTCTCGCTATAAATTATGCGACCGGTATACGGCTTTACCAGTGTCGTACTGACACCTAGTACGTCATGGCCAGCACGTTCGAATATTACATCTGGATATCCACGCGGATTATCAGGTGAACGTAAATACTTGGCCACCGCACTACCAAATGGCTTAAATATATAATCAGTGAAGTAACGCACCGATTCTTTAAATGCTTCGGTCTCTGTCTTCGGATTTGGCAGATCAGGCATGGTCTCTGGCCATACAAAATTGTCCCCTTCCCGTCTTGTTATCTCTTCGATGCTGAGTACTCCCCGCACTGCGTCACCATATCCAAGACTTTGCACAAACTCTTTCTGTGCATCCGTGTAAGTCGCTATCACAATGCGAGCTCCCATCTCACGCGCCGCCTCGATGGCGATAAGTCCGGTCTCATCCACGATGCCATCTGCATTTGTATCCGTTCCGTAGTAAATCAGCATCGCTTCACCCGCACGCAACATGGCTTTTTCATACATTTCACGCGGCATACTACTACCGTCTTTTCCTATGAATGTAAAATGATAGCCGCTTGATGCACCATAAAAGGTTAGCATACCTCCTTCTTCTACCAGCTGGAACGAACGTGGAAACGCGACTTCACCAGCGTGAGATACAGCATAGTCAGCCAGGCGTCCACCGTTCTGCGTCCGATAGTCATCGAGTATCTTCTGACCGGCCGCTTCCCATGCCGCCCATTCAGACGGATTTGCCGGTACTTTGGTAAATGCGCCTTCATACGCTGTACTTTTCCGATTGATCACCCCTATAGCACCCTGCTCACGAATATAATCAGCTCTTTCTTCATTGGATACCATGCCCGTTACATGTAGGCCATTACGTGCCGCCGATTTGAGCGCTTCAAGTCCTGTACCAGTCGCCGCACCTTCAACGAACAGGTTCTTATTCGGCTCGATTTTCAATGTAGTAAAAAGCGCACGATAAATCGTTCCCAAATTCAGAATATAGCTTCCGGCCGCTTCCAAAGTTGCATCCTGTGGCTTTACATGCACTTGTGGAGCCTGCACGATCATAAATTGTTGATGTGAACCGTCCGGCCCCTGATACCCCTGAATGCTGAAATCAGCGAACATTGGATCAAGACCTACTATTGGCGACAGCAACTCATTCTGACCGGAATAAATAGTGACTAAATCCCCCACTTTAACACGACCCTCATGCTTTACTTCACTCCCTACAGCTGCTACAAGCGCGATACCTCCACTTCCCATTACATGATAATCCATATCATGGTCATCCAGCGTGGAAACAGGGATGCCTGTAAGGGCCCAAATATCGTTAAAATTCACCTCACTGGCTAACACATAGAGTAATACTTCATTGGCACCTGGTTTCTCGACCGGAATGACAATTTTTTTCTCACAGTCGATCGGATCGCCATGGTCTACCATACCTGTTTCGTCGTTTTTCGTAACTGCATATGCGTACTGCCATGTTGGAAGCGGTGTAAATCCAGGAAAGTATGGAGCGCCAATCGGCAACAATTCTCCCTTTTGAATCAATTCTTTCTGCTTTGCCTCATCCGGCTGGAAGCGGGAGAGAGTAGGCAACGGCCTGCTCTTCTTATCAAGAAACGCCAGAATGCCAAGCTTTCCGCCTTTCGGGTCAATAACCGCTTCGGCAAAAAGCTGCGCCTCACGCTCTATGCCTTTCTTAATACCCTGTTCATATCCAGTACGAATCGCTTCCAAAACGCGCTCTGCAGCTTTCTTACGCTCGGCCCAGGCTGTCTGGCGAAAAATGCGTTGAATCTCCTGATTGCCGTCGATCGCTTCCTGCGGGAACGGTTGCGGCGTATCCCAATTATTGATGAATTTGTTATGACGATCGAATGCTTTTTTAAGTGCCCCTTTTCCGAATAGGATGTATTCGCGTGCAAGTGCAGATGCTCGAACCAGTACATCGTCGCTGCCTTCCATCACTTCATCGACAAGGCCAATACGTTGCGCTTCCTTGGCATCAATGCGCCGACCATTCAGAATGATTTCGACAGCTTTAAGGAAACCCTCCGTACCATGCCGTTGCTGCAACAACCTTGGCAAACGCTGGGTGCCACCATACCCCGGAATTAGGTTCAAGTTAATCTCTGGCTGGCCAAACGCCGTATGTGGCTCAGCAATCCGATAGTGAGTCGCCATCTGAAATTCATTGCCTCCACCAAGTGCTACACCGTTTATGGCAGCGATAACTGGCTTGCCAAGACTCTCAATTGTACTGAATGCCAAATGCGCTTTATGAGCCAGCGGAAGCACGTCCTCTACTTCAAACATTTCTTCAAGAAATTGCTTCAAATCTGCCCCTGCCACAAAAGAGCTTGTCCCCTGCCCCGTAAAGATAACAACTTTAACATCCTCACGACGGGCCAGATGACTGACTATGGTATTTAACTCATCTAACGCCCGTTCATTCAATGCATTAACAGGTGGATTTGTAACCGTAACGGTAGCGACTTTTTTGCCGCGAAGCACATCATTATACTGTATGCGGAAGAAACGATAGGTCTCGAAAATCTTCTGTTCTTCTTTCATCTTCGTTTTCATCCGCCATTGATCGACTTTCGGTCGGATTTCTTCAATGACTTCCGGGTTGCGAAGTGTAGATGTATCTCCCAATGGTTCTCCGCTCAGCATATTACTGAGGTAGCGACGCATATATTTACCGCTTCTTGTCTCTGGAAATTGCGCAACTTCAATGAAATCGCTTGGCACTGCGACCGCGCCTTTTTCCTGACGGACCAATTCGGACAGACGACGCTGGTCTTCAAGCGTCAGACGCATACCGTGTGCCGTCTGGATAAATGCTATCGGTGTTAGCCCCTTTTCTCGGTGTGGTGCACCGATAACAAGTACATTCCCGACCGGGGAATCAGGATTAATCTGCTTATCACGCAGGATGGCGCCTTCAATTTCTTCCGTTCCCATCCGGTGTCCCGATACGTTAATTACATCGTCGGAACGCCCATGCAATGAGAACGATTCATCCTCATATTTCATGGCGAAGTCCCCCTGCGTATAAGCCCATACACCATCCCATCTGCCCCAATACGTATCAATGTAACGTTCCGCATCCCCTTTCCAGTCGGAGTTGCCAAAATTAGCTTCATCGCCCCAAATATAGCGAGCTAAATAAGGATATGGCTTCGTAATAACGATTTCCCCTTTTTCTTCATAAGCTGCTGAACGGTACTTTGCTTTGCCACTTGGCGCCGTGCCTTCCGCAATCCATACATCGCCGAAAATCCACGGTAACGGAAATGTATGCGCATCAGCTTTAAGCTGAAAGTCATTGTTTCCATAGAAGTGTGTCCATACGATACCGCCATGCTCAGTGGCCCAATAAGAATTGATGTACTGTCGTGTCATTAGGTCCATGCCGAACTGCTGAACGACTGGGCTTGTTGGCTCGGCGCAGAAGGTCGCTACACGAAGCGTATCCATACGGTATTGCTCTACGTCGGCTTTGTTTTGCGGATTGGACATAATGGTTTTCAGAAAGGTGGAGCCCGCTTTAAAAATCGTTACATTGTAGCGTTCAATGATACTTGCATAGCGGCCTGCACTCGGAAATACAGGCGCCCCTTCTGCCACCACGCTCGCTGTACGCGTCGTCAGTGCAGCTGAAATAAGGTATGATTGTCCAGTAATCCAGCCCGGATCGGCAATCACATACATTGTATCTTCGCCTGGTTTAGCATCAAACGAAATTTTCATCGTATGAGCAATGCCAGCTACATAACCGCCATGCACATGTACGACCCCTTTTGGTTTGCCTGTACTTCCGCTTGTATAGATGATAAAGAGCGGATACTCGGCATCGACCGGCTCAGGCCTGGATACGGCATACATTACTTTGATGAAGTCTTGCGTCTCAAGTTCAAGCAATTCTTTCTCGTCCGCAACCTCATATCCTAATTCACCGGCTGTTTGCAGCACTTCTTTACTTGCCTGTGCAATCAACTCGTGTGACCAGCGATCACGCTCTGAACGCCAATTCAAATCCTGTTGGCGTGTATGGCGAACGACGATAACAGCTTCGACACGGGGTGGCGCCTCAACGAGTCCTTTGGCAATAACTGTGCGAATGTGCGATTTTTCTTTAGCGTCCATATCATGGAACTGAGCTAAGGCCATGCCGACGCCACGCATCGCGTCAGAACGTTCCACCGTAATCTCGTTACCAATCGTCTGCATAACCTTTTCGTTAATTAATGCGGCTTGCTCCTTCGTCAGTTTGAGTTCCTGCAGCTTCTCCTCTACAATCCGCTGTGCCGTTTCTTTTGGAATATAGTTATCCAACGCCGGATCGGTATACGCTTCTTTAAAGTCAACGATTTGTGCATTGCGATACCCGCCATCTGAAGTAATAACCACTGTAGCGCCTGCATTATGAATCCGGTCGCTTAGCGTCTTGTCGCTAAATCCTCCAAACACTGCCGTATAGATAATTCCTAGACGCTTCGCCGCTTCCGTGTAATAAATTTGCTCCATAATATTCGGCAGATTCAGTGCAATACGGTCACCCTTTTTCAAGCCTAATCCTGTGAGTACCTGTGCTGCCTTTACGGTCTCAAGCATTAGTTGCTTGCGCGTAACGGCGAATTCGACAACCGGTCCGCCACGTCCACCATTCTTAGCCTGATCCCAACGATCACCCTCAAAATAAAAGGCAGTCTCATCCCCATGTCCGTTTATTACATGGCGATCTACCTCATTAAAGCAGGCATTGGTTAATCCGCCCGAGAACCACTTATAGAACGGTTCATCATTATTATCGAATGCCATATCCCACGGTTCAAATCCCGGTGCATACGTAATGGTAACAACAGAGCCGTTATCCGCATCTAAGCCAAGCCATTGATTTTGTTCATCACTCCAAATGATCCAGGCATTTGTTTTTCTATCGTACCAATGAATTTCTCGCTTAGCGATTTCGCTATGGAATTCCCCTGGATTTCGTTCCGCTGCATGGCGCTGTTTGTTCCAATCTTCATGAGTGAGAATTGGATTACATCTTACCCTTTGCGTTCGTATGTCCACTATATTGAGCCCCTTTCTGTCAACCAAAATAACGTATAAGTAGCCAATTTTATGCCGACAAGAACTTTAACATATTATTTCGACTTTTTAGAAAAGAACTCCTTTATACAAATTCACAGGAAAACAACGCTTAGAAATCAATTATTAGACTAGCTATAGGATTTATTTCTGTTCAAATAAACAACCAAAAACCCGGCATACTCGCCGGGCCTTTTCTCTGCATCGCTCTCTTTTTATTCATTAGCCTTATCAAAGTAATCCAGACATACCTGTTTTAATCCTTGTAATTTATTTATGAGCCCATCTATATCACAAGTATGCACAGTATCAACTAATATATTATCTTCCTCGGTTTTTGAACGTATGTGTATTTCCATACATCCATCCCATCTAACATTGGCATCAAATGTGCCATCTCCATCCTCTAGTTCTAGCGCAACGATTTGTTCCTCTTCATTTGTATGCTTAGATTTAACCATCCACTTCACTCTTACACCACCTTACATATTGAAAATCCTTTACATTAAAAAGGCTATTTTCAGTGTAACCTTTTTTAGTAAGATTAAACTTAATCTTACATGTCCCAACTTCCTTATAAATCGTATTATAAATTGCACATCAATCCAAATACTAATATTGCGGTAAAAAATACAAGGTGGGATATAATTGAAAAGAGAAAAAGGTCATAATCATAATGAACAAAACAGTATACAAGCACACGATTCTATTTGGGATGAAGATGATGTGTACGGTATATCCAAGCATGAAATAGAAGTTGATACCGATATTAATGAAGATGCCAATCGAGAAAAATTATTAGATGAATCATTCACTTCGTTTTTATATTCATTAAGAAAAAAATAAAAACAAATTTAAAACCCTCTAGGATTTCCTAAAGGGTTTTAATCGTACATTAGTTTAAAGAATCTTCATTACATCAGTACAGAATTCAATTGAAGCTTCTCTATAGCTTGTCGAAGCCTTTTCAAATCTTCTTCAAATACTTCCTGTAGTTCATGCCGGTAAATAATCGCAGCCGGATGATAAAGCGGGAATATGTAGAATTCTCGTTCAGACAAAGTGAATTCTCGGCTCTCTTCTTTTACACCTGCGTGTTGTATCGGTACAGTTAATAATGTACCGTGGACTTTTGAAATGCTGTATTCGGGAATAAGACGTTTTAAAGGTGTAGAGCCGAGTGTAACAATTAATGTTGGGTTAACGAGATCGATTTCCATGTCTAGCCAAGTAGCACAGGAGCGGATAGCATGTTGAGAGGGCGGTTTATTTGATTTTGTAATCCGTTTGTTTCCATTCTTTAATATCTTCTCCGTTACTTTGTAAGGCCTGCATCGAGTAGTGTTTACAACATACATGTTATTTCGGTTAAGGCCAACCGATTCAAGGAAGCCATTCAGGTTTTCGCCAGCTTTTCCTACGAAAGGTCGGGCATTTTTCATCTCTTCAGTTCCTGGGCTCTCACCGATAAGCATAACTTCCGCATTCGGAATGCCTTCACCTGGAACAGGGGTTTGTCCTTCTTCTCTTTTCAATCCATCCTCGCACCGTACACATGTTAAGAATTTTTCCGGTAATAGCATATGTATCCTCCTTTCATTTTTTACGTCTTTTTATCTTTTCCTCAAATTAGATTAAAATAAAATAAAAACGCGCCCCTTCGTCCGTCATGGAACGAAAAAACGCGTTGTTCGTATGTATAAGTATCCTATTAGATATAAAATTGTAGATGAAGCGGGTGATGGGAATCGAACCCACGTATTCAGCTTGGAAGGCTGATGTTCTACCATTGAACTACACCCGCATTTGGCATGGTACCGATGGTCGGGGTCGAACCGACACTCCCGAAGGAACACGATTTTGAGTCGTGCGCGTCTGCCAATTCCGCCACATCGGCAAAACAAAAAGGCATCTACTGTTAATGAAAATGGTGCCGAGGACCGGAATCGAACCGGTACGGTAGTCACCTACCGCAGGATTTTAAGTCCTGTGCGTCTGCCAGTTCCGCCACCCCGGCAAAGGGTTAAATGGAGGAGGTACCCGGATTTGAACCGGGGAATAAAGGTTTTGCAGACCTGTGCCTTACCACTTGGCTATACCTCCATAATCAATTTATTACAAGTTAACATAATGTTTTTAAGGTTAACTAATTGAAATGGTGTAAATGGAGCGGACAACGAGACTCGAACTCGCGACCCCGACCTTGGCAAGGTCGTGCTCTACCAACTGAGCTATGTCCGCATCTTTTATTAGTATATACGCTTTTCTTTTTTGTTGCAACCACAGACATCCTAAAAGAATGGCTGGGGTACCTGGATTCGAACCAGGGCATGACGGAGTCAAAGTCCGTTGCCTTACCGCTTGGCTATACCCCAACAATGGGGCGATCGATGGGAATCGAACCCACGAATGTCGGAGCCACAATCCGATGCGTTAACNCAATGGGGCGATCGATGGGAATCGAACCCACGAATGTCGGAGCCACAATCCGATGCGTTAACCACTTCGCCACGACCGCCATAATATCTGGCAGGGGCAGTAGGAATCGAACCCACACTGGAGGTTTTGGAGACCTCTGTTCTACCGTTAAACTATGCCCCTATATTTCGCTTCGTGAAAATGGTGGAGGGGGACGGATTCGAACCGCCGAACCCTGAGGGAGCGGATTTACAGTCCGCCGCGTTTAGCCACTTCGCT
>NZ_LGUG01000003.1 GCF_001274715.1 Aneurinibacillus migulanus
CTATACACGGTACTATCGATAACTTTTTGTCCTTCACCTGCAAGTGATGATGCCTCATGGGCCGAGTCCGATACCTGTCCAGGCGATAATTTTTTCAGCCAGTAATATAGCCGATGAACCGGTAGGTTCTGTTTTTGACACCAGGCAACCTTTGATAGTCCACTGTTTTTATAGTCTTGAATATAAGCTTCCCATTCTTTCTTTAATAGGTGTTTTTCCATAAAAAAACCTCCACATGTAGTATGTAAGGAGATTATCTCATGGGTTATTTACAAGTGGCAGGTGTGGAATATTTGACGCTTACCATCATGTCGTATTCAAATGCGAAAATTATCGAGTTTACAGAGGAAGGGGCAAAAGAAACTTCGCTGGAAGAAACCAATCATTATCGTATCATGAAACAATTTTTTGAGGATAAAGACAGATTGTTGCATCATTTATTAAATCTATAATCTTCTCAATCATCTATTGTTATGACATTCAACCTGTTATTTTCTAAGTTTGCTTTTTAGTGTTTCTTACAGGCTGAATCTCTATTCAACACATAGTAAAATATTTCCATACCTATTCTACTCGTTTTTTCCTTTGCCTAACAAAGTAAACAGTTCTAGTTATCAAGCAAAGGATAATTGCCATTTTGATGCTCTCAAGATACAAAAAACTCTTCATTAAAGCCATTAAAAAATTTAATATCATCTACTCCCACTCTTCAAAAGATAAATTAGTAGGTTCATCTAAAAGGTCAGCAGAAAAATCAATGTTGGTTGTTGGTGTTTGTTTATCAACTTCCTCAAATTTAAGTTCATCAATCCATACTTGCCCATTTCCCGAAAGTAAAACACCAAAGGCAATGACTGCACTGTTTTTTGGTACATCTAAAACAATGTGATAATGATTCCACTCTGTATTTCCTACAATGGGGCGGTCACTCATATTATCAAATTGCAGTATATCATGAAATGCATCATCGACTCGCATCCAAAATCCACAGAATCCATCAACATCTTTGGATTTTAAAAATCCAGAGAGCTTTAACCTTTTGCCCAGATACTTCTCAGCTTTAAATCCCTGCATCATCGTTGCAAATTCGCCTTGGGATTGGACGGTAAAAGATTTTAGAAATCCAGATGCCCTCCCCT
The DNA here is from genome assembly GCF_001274715.1 of Aneurinibacillus migulanus. Taxonomy (GTDB): domain Bacteria; phylum Bacillota; class Bacilli; order Aneurinibacillales; family Aneurinibacillaceae; genus Aneurinibacillus; species Aneurinibacillus migulanus. The sequence continues at coordinate 1,140 of NZ_LGUG01000003.1, forward strand.
TATGAAAGTTTTCTCTATCAATTCCCATCTGATAATTAAACGGATGACTACCACTTAACTTCCATCCTTTTAATAACTGTTCATTTTTCAACACGATTTCCTCCCTTTGTAAAGTTAATTTGCCTATAATTTTACGGTATTGCCCTGGCGGTAAATGGTAATATTTCTTAAATGAACGAGTAAATGATTCCTGCGTTTCAAAGCGATAATAGAAAGCAATATCTATTATCTTTTCATCCGTATAAAGTAACATGTTAGCTGAATTGGCAATTCTTCGATATCGAATATATTCAGATACAGTTACACCAACCTCTTTTTGAAAAATACGATGATAGTGATACTTTGAAAATCTAGCAAAC
>NZ_LGUG01000004.1:300000-424188 GCF_001274715.1 Aneurinibacillus migulanus
TGTTTTTCGGTGGAAGTGATCCAACCGGAGAAACTGAAAAGGCACTGTGTGCATGGGACATGTTTCTAGAGCGTGTATGTAAGGAAACGGAAGATTGTTTCTTCCCTTTTCACGTTGATGTCATTGTTGGAGCATCCAATTCGTTACAAGAACGAATAGAAGAAAAATGTCGAGTGCTAAATGAGAAATATCCCAACCATATTTGTCGTATTATGTATTATTGTCAGGTTGAGAATATGGCTGATTTTATGATTAATGCGGATATATCTCTTGGTGCAGGTGGAGTAACGACATGGGAACGCTGTTGTGTTGGACTGCCTTCGCTTGTTGTGGCAGTGGCGGACAATCAGGTAGAAATGGCAAAAGCAGTAGATAAAGTAGGAGCCATTCGTTATCTTGGTTGGCATGAAGAAGTGACAGCAGACAGTATGAGTGATGCCTTATATGATATGTTTTCACAACCTCATCAACTGCGTTTATTTACAGAGGCATGTGCACGATTAATGAATAACAGCGAAGATAATTTGTCGGGTGTACAAGGAATTATTCATGGCATGAAAGAGGTAAAACTATGAAGCTAAAAAATGAAATAACGATTGGGAAGTATCAAATTGGGCCTAATCATTCTCCTTTTATTATTGCTGAAATGTCAGGTAACCATAATCAGTCACTAGAACGTGCACTGGCTATTGTAGAGGCAGCTGCGGAGGCAGGTGTGCATGCTTTGAAGCTACAAACATATACAGCAGATACGATGACGCTAGATATTTCAGAGGGAGATTTCTATATCGAAGATACGAATAGTTTATGGAAGGGGAACTCACTGTACAAGCTATATCAGGAAGCATATACACCATGGGAGTGGCATAAATCGATTTTTGATCGTTGCCATGAACTTGGGCTTGTTGCATTTAGTACCCCATTTGATGAAAGTGCGGTAGATTTTCTGGAATCATTGGATGTTCCCGCATACAAGATTGCTTCATTTGAAAATACTGATTTGCCTTTAATCCGCAAAGTAGCGGCAACAGGAAAACCTCTTATTATTTCGACTGGAATGGCTACAGTAGCGGAGTTGGACGAAACCGTACGAACTGCCAGAGAAGCGGGCTGCCAGGATATTGTGCTTCTGAAATGCACAAGCACATATCCAGCTAATCCAGAAAACACCAATTTACGTACTCTTCCGCATCTGAGTCAGTTGTTTGATTGCCAGATTGGTTTGTCCGATCATACTATGGGCACAGGAGTGGCCGTTGCAAGCATTGCGCTTGGAGCTACGGTGATCGAAAAGCATTTTACCTTATCTAGGGATGACGGTGGGGTAGATGCTGCATTTTCGATGGAGCCGGAAGAGATGAAAGCACTTGTGATAGAAACAGAAAGAGCATGGCAGGCGTTGGGAAGTATTAGTTATGGACCAACAGAAAAAGAGAAGCCTTCACTTAAACATCGTCGTTCCTTATATGTTTCACAAGATATGAAGGCTGGTGAGATGTTCACAAAAGAGAATGTGCGGGCAATTCGTCCGGGAGCGGGCTTACCACCTAAATACTATGAAGAAATCATGGGCAAAAAGGTTACTCGTGATGTAAAGCAGGGAACACCTATTACGTGGGAATTGATTTAAAAAGTGAAGGAAATATATGCACCTCATGCCTTTCTGGTATAGGGGGTGCATTTTTTAATTGTTTGAATTAATAAAGTTCTATAAAGGGCTAGTTTATTTTATATATGATTAAAAGTAACGAAAAACAATGTCGATACTTGTATAGAGGGGGGGAATTAAAATGAAGGATTCCATACGAGATAAATATTGGACATTTCGTAGAAAATACCTAGTTATGGAACGAACACCAGATTATGTGATTCCGAAATATTTTATTCATATGGTAGAGCCATTTTTTATTTATTGGTTTAATCGTATACGATGGACACCTAACCAAGTAACTTTGTTAGGCGCATTTTCTATGGTAGTAGGAACTGTCTGTATGTATTTTCATGCTTTTTATATAAGCGCGTTATTTTTTTGTTTTTATTTAGTGCTAGATTGTGTGGATGGTGGGTTGGCTCGTTATCAAAAATCATTTAGTAACTTTGGAAAGCTGCTTGATAGATGGACAGATTCCGTTCTTCGTCTTTTTCTATTGTTTACTTTATTCTATTTATATGATGTGCCTTTAGCCTTTAAAATTGCTTTTGTTATTACGTTTGCACTTGATTATATAATAGTGCTTTGTTATGTAGTGCCGTATATGCGTAGACAGAAATTGTATCGTGGTAAAATTAAAGGATGGTTTTTTAAACGCGGAATCATCCCTTCATATGATATTTTTTGGGTATATTTCACTATTATTGTATGCAATATTTTAGAACAACCCTTCTGGATGTTTTTAATTATTATTGTAGGGAAAAATCTTGATTGGTCATATCGTTTGTTTGAGGTTCTACGTACTAAAAAGATGATAAAACAGAAACGGTGGTCTTGAATATGTCTAAGGTATATGGGGTTATTTTAGCCTCAGGAATAGGGGAGCGGCTCGGCTACCAAATTCCAAAACAATTTGTGAAAGTAGCCGGAAAAACGCTTGTTGAACATACAATTGAGGTATTTGAACGAAACGATCAAGTGGATGACATTATTCTTGTTGTGCATCCCCTTTATTATCATTTCATGGAAGAAATTTTATTGAAAAATAAATACACAAAGGTAGTACGCCTCCTTAAAGGTGGAGAATCTCGTTTCGAGAGTTCTTATATTGGTATCTGTTCCATTGAAGAAGATGATGCGTTTGTACTTATACATGATGCAGTGCGACCACTTTTAACACAACGAATTATTGATGATTGTATAAAAGCTTTACACACATATGATGCTGTTGATGTGGCAGTTCCAGCCGTAGATACAATCATTCAAGTAACAAAAGAACAAACGATTGAATCTATTCCGCCACGGAAAAGCATGATGCGCGGACAAACTCCACAAGCATTCAAAGTTGAACTAATTAAACGTGCACATCTGCTTGCCCATACAGAGGAGGGGGAAGTTCCGGTAACAGATGACTGTGGGCTGATACTTCGATATAATCTTGCAGATGTTTTTGTAGTGGCCGGAGAAGAACAAAATATTAAGATTACGTATCCGGAAGATATTTTTTTAGCAGATAAAATTTTTCAAACGAAAAGTTTTGAAGTTCCAAACGGTACACCGCTTACGCGGTTGGATAATAAAGTGGTAGTCGTATTTGGAGCAAGCCGAGGAATTGGTGAATCAATTGTACATCTCGCTCAGGAGAGTGGGGCACGCGTATACGGATTTTCCCGCTCCAATGGTGTGGATATTGTTCAAGCTGAACAGGTTCATTCTGCTTTGTGTGATGTATATAAAAAAGAGGGACAGATTGATTATATCATTAATACTGCTGGCATTCTTGGTATGGGAAAAATCGAGACACGGGATATTCAAGAGATACAAAGGGAAGTTGAAGTAAATTATATGGGTTCACTTTATGTAGTGAAAGAGAGTATTCCATATTTGAGAGAGAGTAAAGGAAGTTTAGTATTATTTACATCAAGCTCATATACGCGAGGACGCTCGTTATATACAGTATATTCTTCTACAAAAGCAGCTATTGTTAACCTTGTTCAGGGACTAGCAGAGGAATTACTACATGATGAGATACGAGTGAATGCGGTGAATCCGGAACGGACAGCAACGCCTATGCGGTTTGAAAATTTTGGGAGAGAAATGGAAGATACATTGCTAAGGCCAGAAAAAGTGGCAGCAGCGACACTTAAGGTATTACTTTCTAACTTAACAGGACAAGTGTTTAACATTCGACTTGATAGTGAATAGAATCTATTATAGCTATTATAAATTGGAATCCGAAAGAAAAGAGATGGCTCGTATGAGGACCGATGAAATAAACAAGCAGCAAGAATTGATAGAGATGGATCGTCTGTTTGATCGTTTGTTTCCTATTTGCCGCAGCATTACCGGACCAGGGTTAAGGGAAACATTGAGTATTCTACGCGAGTATGTACCATTAGATACGCTACATGTACCAACTGGAACGAAGGTTCTGGACTGGGAAATTCCACAGGAGTGGCGAATTCGCGCTGGCTGGTTGAAAGGACCGGATGGAAGGAAAATTGTCGATTTTTCAGACAGTAATCTTCATGTTATTAACTACAGTGAACCGGTTGATGAGCACTTTTCTTTAAAAGAACTAAAGCCTCATCTACATACGCTTCCACATTTACCGGATGCAATTCCATATGTTATTTCTTACTACAAGCGGCGTTGGGGTTTTTGTCTCCCTTACCGTGTATATGAAACGCTCCCTGAAGGACAGTATCATGCTTATATCGATTCCGAATTTGTTCATGGCGAGCTTACTATGGCACATGCAATATTGCCAGGGGAGAGCGAAAAGGAGATTTTGATCAGTTCATATATTTGTCATCCTTCTATGGCCAACAATGAGCTTAGCGGTCCAATTGTAGCTGCTTTTTTATATCGTCGTCTGGCAGCTTGGAAAGATCGAAGATTTACTTATCGTTTTGTATTTGTTCCAGAAACAATTGGAAGCATCTCGTACTTACATCATTTTGGACATGAAATGAAAGAAAAAGTTCATACAGGACTTGTTTTAACATGTTTAGGTGGTACTGGAAAGAACAAGGAAGAAATACCTCTTAGCTATAAGTATTCACGGAAAGAACACGCACCAATCGACGAGATTGTAGCTCATTTATTTGAAAAAGGAGTCATTGAAGGGAATACTCGTCCGTTTACACCTGCATTTGGATCGGATGAACGACAGTACTGCTCGCCAGGCTTTAATTTGCCAATTGGACAGATGGCACGTATGGTATATGGATGGTATGAAGGCTATCACAATTCGCTTGATACGAAAGAATTTATGACAATCGAGGCGCTGTACCGTAGTGTGAATGAAATTGAGAATGTGCTATATGCAGTCGAATTGGATGGCTACTATGTAAATAAGCGTCCTTATGGAGAGATCAAATTAGATAAGCATAATTTATATCCCGATATGAATGGACCTTCAATGAGAGGAAAGTCAAATAATACAGTGGTGGATGGTAAAACATTTTTACATCGCCTGCTTACTATGCTTAATTATGCGGACGGTGAACACACATTAAGGGAAATTGCCGTACGCTGTAGTTGTAGTATTCTTGATATGAAACCAATCATACGTACCTTACAGGAAAAAAATCTGCTCGTAGGGCCATTTGTAGAGAAACGGGGGATTAGTTGGTATGAACAAAACGGATACATTTAATGTAGTTATATTAATCGGTTCGCATCCACGACATTTTTATATAGCAAAAAAATTATATGAAGTAGGCTTGCTAAAAGCTTTGGTAGTTGAAGAGCGCGAAATATTTGTGCCGGAACCGCCGACAGGACTTCCAGATATTGATCGAAAGAACTTTATTCGACACTTCCATGACCGTAATGAAGCCGAACGACGCTTCTTTGGTGAAGAAAAGTTGAAAGAATTGCCTTCGGACCTTCCTGTTCTAAAAGTAAGTCTGGCGGAATTAAACAGTGATAAAGTGAAAGAATGGGTTCTTTCTCATCAGCCTGACCATGTTTTGACATATGGTGTTCATAAAATCAGTGATGAACTATTGTCATCCTTTCCGAAATACTCATGGAACATCCATGGAGGACTGTCACCGTGGTATCGCGGGAATATTACATTATTTTGGCCTTTCTACATGCTGCGCCCAAACTGGGCAGGTATGACTATTCATTACCTGACTGCTCAGCTTGATGGGGGAGCGATTGTGCATCATTCTGTGCCAGAATTACACCGTGGAGATGGTGTGCATGATGTAGCTTGTCGTGCTGTAGTGCAGGTAGCTGATGATATTGTACAGATTCTTCAGCAGCGTGCTGAAGGACGGGAATTTCCAGGAACAACACAAAAATCAAGCGGCAAGCTTTTTATTGGCACCGACTGGCATCCCCAGCATTTACGTGTTGTATATAACTTATATAACAATGATATTGTAGACCGGTATCTGGATGAGGAGATTATTAGTCCACCCCCACCACTTGTTACAGTATTATAAGATATAGCTATGCACCTTGGTTGTTAGGACACAAAAGGTGCATTTTTTTATGTGTAATTGTTAAGAGTTGCGAACAATCTTCCGATACTTACCATAAGAACATAGGGATATTCTTGAATGGAGGATAAAAAATGAGCGTAAATCGAATTACAGGCTTTTCCGGGTTTGACTCGGAATCACTTATACAGAAAATGATGACTGCGGAAAGAGCACCGCTTAATAAACTGAAATTTAAAAAGCAAAAAATGGTTTGGCAACAGGATATGTACCGTGAAATTAATACGTCGTTCAAATCGCTGCATGGAATGGCGGATTCACTGAAAAATAGCCCAACTTGGAACATGTTCAAAACAGTATCTTCTGATGAAAGCAGTGTCTCTGTGTCTGGTACAACAGCGTCCGGCACACATAAGGTGGAAGTACTCCAGTTGGCTAGTACTGCAAAATTGGAAGCAAAAAAGGAATTATCAGGGGATACACCCGATATTGGTAGCCTTACACCAGGTTCGCATAGTATAGTTGTGGACTTGGGAGGTGTTTCGAAGCAGGTTACTATTGATGTTGAAAATGGCGATGATCCAACTAAGGTTAAGGATAAATTACAGGCAGCGTTCGACAAGACATTTGGACAAGGGAACATAAGCGTTAGTGCTGATGCTTCTAATAAGTTGAAATTCCAGACAACTAATGGAGCAGCACTTACTTTAAAGCCCTTTGGCTCGGATGATTTGATAGATAAATTAGGCTTTAGTAATCCTGCAAACAGATCGACTGGTCTAGATCCTCTGGCTACCGTTGGTAGCTTGACAGGTGATTCAAGCAATCCGGTAACGTTTACGATTACTGGTAAAAACGGAAGTAAAGAATTTACAATAGATCCGTCAGATTCACTAGAAACTGTTATGGCTAAAGTGAATGCCGAGGGAGCAGCAACTGGTGTACGGATGAATTATGACGCTGTAGCTAAAAAATTCACATTTACAAGTATGTACGCTGGTGCTGAAGGGAAGGTAGAGCTTACTGCAGGAAATAATCCGGCAGACCCAGGGAATAAGTTCCTGGAGGGACTAGGATTCTCAGCGGCGAATCGCGGTGCTTACGGTACAGATACTATCGCTGTTATTGATGGCACGAGTGTTTCTAGTACGAACAATTCCATTACGAAAGATGGTATCACGTATGATGTGAAAAAAGTAACGAACGGGACACCAGTAACAATTAAAACAGAGCATGATGTCGATGCCCTTGTCAAACAAATTACAGACTTTGTTAATAAATATAACGAAGCGATTGAAGGCTTCAGTAGTAAGCTAAGAGAAAAAGTAAATCGTAAAATCCTGCCGATGTCTGATGAGGATCGGAAAAACATTAAGGAAGCCGATCTCAAGCTATGGGAGGCTGAAGCGAAGAAAGGACTTCTGCGCAACGATGATATTTTATCCAAGGCATTAGGCGACATGCGCATGATTACCTATAGCGGAGTGAAAGGTGTACGTGCAGACGGGAAAGATGCGTACCTGTCGTCTATTGGTATTACAACCGCTTCATTTACCGGGGAAAACGGTGAAGTTATTAAATCGAAGGCCGCGATGGATGGAATGCTGACAATAGATGAAAAGAAGCTTCGCAAAGCGCTGGAGGAGAACCCGGAACAGGTAATCAACATATTCACCAGCTATCCTACTAACGCGGATAAATCATTACCGAAAGAGGAATATGAGGCGAAAAAAGGGCTAATGCACCGGTTTAAAGATTTTTTCTGGGAGATTCAGAAGGAGGTCTCTGCACGAATTGATAACACAGGAAAAATAAATGATTCTTCACTTGAAAAACAAATTCGTGATATGAATAATCGAATGGAGGATATGGAAGTCAAGCTTTTACGAAAGGAAGATCAATACTATAGACGCTTTGCGCAAATGGAAAAAGTAATGAGTCAGGGAAGTGCGCAAAGCTCCTGGATTGCTGCTCAACTGGGTAAAATGTAGGGATTTGTTTCTGGAATTTTAATTTTTAGGAGGAAATAAGGATGAATACGATGGAAGTTAGAGGACAGTCAATCTTATCTCATCCATCCTTTTTGCCGCCTTCAGGAGGGGAAAATAATCCTGTAAAGCAAAACACGCATCCAGCCGATACTTCTATAGAAACCTTGCTTCAGAAGAAAACATATCAAACTTCCCCAACAGAGAAGCTCCGGATTGAGCATATAGAGAAGGCATTAAAAGCAGCGATAAGCTCGGAGAAACGGTGGGAATTTTCTGTTCATAAAGAGCTGAATGAAGTGATGGTAAAGGTTATTGATAGAGAAACAAAGGAAGTTATTCGCGAAGTTCCGCCGGAAAAATTACTGGATATGGTGGCCGGAATGTTGAAGACAGCGGGTCTTTTGATAGATAAAAAATGGTGATATAATAAGGTCTAAAGACACAATGTAGAAGGAGAGCTGTCAGATGAATACTATGGCTCAGCAAAGATATAAGCAAAATACAGTAAACACCGCATCCCCGGAAGAACTTGTTTTAATGTTATATAAAGGTGCTGTTCGTTTTATTAATGCCGCTCAGAAGGAGTTAGCGGCAGGAAATATAATGGCTGCACATCAACATAATGTTCGTGTACAGGATATTGTGACCGAGTTAATGGGCGGTTTGAATATGAATGTACCCATTGCCGAAGAATTAATGAAGCTGTATGATTTCCTGCTGCATCGCTTAATCGAAGCAAATGTTAAAAAAGACGCGAGTATTCTTGAAGAAGTAAAAGGGTTCTTCAACGAATTTATTGCAACATGGTCAGAAGCTATAAAAATAGCAAAAAGGAAATAAACCACTAATGTATGGAGAGAAAAAACAGAACGGCCTAAAAAAAGTCCTTGTGCTTACCCAGCAGCTTATTAGTGCTCTTCAGGAGGAGCGCTATGAAGAGATTGATGACTTGATGATCAAACGCCAGCAGACGATGGATGTCATTACACAATTGGATACAGGGATAGATTCATATCTCTTTGAACAGGAGAGGAAGCGTCTGCTTCCCCTCCTGGAAAACATTTGGGAGTGCGATCGGAAGTTTATGGATTTAGCACAGATGCGTAAGCAGGAAGCCTCCAGTGCGATTCAAAAAATACAAATGTCTCGCAAATTGAACCTTTCATATCAACAAGCATACTCTAATCAGGATGGATATTATATCGACCAAACCATTGGCTCGCGCAAGCGATAGGGGCTAAGACCAGTTGCTGGTCTTAGCTTTTTGTTTATGGTTAAGAAAGGAAGGAAAGCCGAGTGAATACAACAAGTGGAACACAGATACTGACCAAAAATTTACGGTTTTTTCGTAAACACTTTCCTGGCGTATATGAGTTAGTTATGGGAAAGGAACCTGAGCGGGACATATATCGGGTATGTACAGCACGTAAAGCAAAAGTTTCAACTATCGAAAAATACGAAGGAGATCGATGGCAGGCGGTTCATAGCATGTATGATCCTCTTCAGGAAGCAGTTCGATGGGCTCAGCCTGCACTTAAGGAGAAAACTACAGAAGTGGTTTTGTTTGGGCTCGGTTTTGGTTATTACGCTGAAGCGTTATTAGCTATCAATCCGCAGCTTCGATTTTATATTATAGAACCAGACATCCAAGTGTTTTTACACTCATTAGAATCGAGAGACTGGACGGTGTTTCCATGGAAGCAGGTTTTGTATTTTGGATTTGGTAGTGAGGAGCAAACGCTGCATGCACTTCATCATTCATATTTTCAGCGTGTACATGCATCGCTGCAAATTATGGAGCTTCCAGCGTATATACGGTTGTACCCCGAAGTGTATCGATGTTTTATTGAAACGCTGAAAAAAGGACGGGAAGAATATGTGCAGGGCATGACGACAACATTATATTTCCAAAAGATGTGGACACGTAATGTGATGAAAAATCTTCGGAAAACAACCAGCTCACCATCAGTATATGGACTTACTTCGCAGTTCCGTGACAGAATTGTTATACTCACGGCATCTGGGCCTTCGCTCGCTGATGCAATTCCGACTATTCGACAAGCGCAGCAAGATCAAAAAGCGATTATCATCGCCGCGGGCACAAGCGTGAACTCATTATTAAGACATGATGTTATACCGGATGCTTTTATCTCGTATGATCCAAATCAACCAAACTATCATATACTGAAGCCCGTCTTTCAGAGCGGGATTCCACTTATGTTTGCGAGTACGATTTACTATCAGATTACAGAGGAGTACGAAGGACCAACTGCTTACTTCCTTACCAACCAGGACTATATTTATCCATATTTAGATAGGAAAATAAAGAAAGAGGAAGTTGTTCAGGATGCTCCGACTGTTACATTGATAGCGATGCAGCTACTTTTGAAGCTTGGTTGTAAGGCGATTTATTTAGCAGGGCAGGATCTCGCCTATATTGATAAGAAGGCGTATGCGCCTGGTACATCAGAACATCATGATACAGTGAATGTAGATGCTAGCGTAGCATTTAAGCAAGTACTAACAGTTGAGAATAACCAGGGGAAAATGACGGAGACAAATGAAAGTTTCATAAATATGCTTCAGAGCATCGAACAATTTTTCGCTCATAGTCCTGTCAATCATATTTATAATTTATCCGAATATGGAGCGAAAATTAAAGGGATTTCTTACACTTCTACTGAAGAGTTGTCTACTATACTGGAAGAAGAACCGTCTATTCCATTTGAATGGGAATTACCTGAGGTAAACCCAAAGAAACAAAAGAAATTTTTAGAGACTTTATATAAAGATATTCAACTGTGCGCATATGATGTACGGCATCTAGAGGCGCTGTTCAACCGTATGGAGAAGGAAAAGAATATTGAACCAACACGTCGAGAACAGATGGTGCTAGAGTATAATGGGATCGTAGATCGCTTTTTGCAAAGACCTGCCTTTATTGGACTATTTTATCCATGGATGCAGGTATATCTTCAGCATATGCAACGAACTATCTATGAAATAAAAGACTTGCCGTTAGTCGAGCATTTTCCAACTGTACGTGATTTGCTGGGACGCTTTGTACAGGAATGTAAAGCTGCGCTGGAATTTTATGAAGAAAACTTGAAGGAGATATAATAAGGTATGAATGTACTTGTGACAGGTGGAGCAGGATTTATTGGACGCTGGGTAGTAAAACGCTTATTAGAAGATGGACATAGCGTTTGGATTTTAGATGATTTATCAAATGGACGCCGAGAAAATATTGAGGAGTTTCTTTCACATCCTAATTTAAGGGAATTTATTGTTGGAGACATTAAGGACGAGACATTACTTAATCAATTGTTTGCGAAAGTACAATTTAACATATGTTATCATCTTGGTGCTTCGATTAATGTACAGGATTCTATTGATGATCCGCGAACTACATTTAACAATGATACCATTGGGACGTTTTATGTAATGGAACAATGCCGTACCCATAACGTCAAAGTTGTATTTATGAGTACATGCATGGTATATGACCGCTGTACAGACGAGACAGGGATTACAGAAGAGCATCCTATCAAGCCTGCTTCTCCTTATGCTGGCTCCAAAATTGCGGCCGAAAACATGGTTCTTTCTTATTATTACGCTTATGGCTTGCCGACGGTTGTAATTCGTCCATTTAATACGTATGGGCCATTCCAAAAAACGGGTGGAGAAGGTGGAGTTGTTGCTATCTTTGTAAGAAACCAACTCAAAGGGCTACCAATACAAATCTATGGAGATGGAACACAGACAAGAGATTTATTATATGTGGAAGATTGTGCAAGATTTGTCGTTCAGACTGGCTACTCTGATTGTGTAAATGGACAAATCGTAAACGCCGGGCTGGGGCGGGACATCTCAATTAATGAATTGGCTAAGCTGGTTGCAGCAGGCAACGAAGTAGCTTCGGTACCGGTCGAAATAAAACATGTCCCTCATATTCATCCGCAAAGTGAGATTCAAAAATTACTGTGTAACTATGAAAAAGCTGAACGTTTGCTGAATTGGAAGCCGGAAGTAGACTTGGAAGAAGGAATCACACGTACGAGAGAATGGATTCATATAAGTAATTTGTTGTAGGAAGTGGGAGAAAGCATGAACCAACTAGAAAAATTGGCGATTCATGGAGGAAAACCAATACGAAACTCTCTACTATCATATGGTTCGCAGTGGGTGACAGAAGAAGATATCGCAACAGTTGTGGAAACAATGCAAAGCCCATTCTTAACACAGGGGCCGCGTATTGCAGAATTTGAGAGTAGGGTAGCAGAGGAGAGCGGAGCGCAGTATGCAGTAGCTTTCTGTAATGGGACAGCAGCGCTCCATGGTGCTATGTTTGCTGCGGGTATAGAAAAAGGGGATGAAGTAATAACAAGTCCCTTAACGTTTGCAGCGACGTCGAACTCTGTGTTATATCAGGGGGGTACCCCTGTATTTTCAGATATCAATCCCCAGACCTATTTATTGGATTTAGAAGCAGTTCATACCTCTATTACGCCTCGAACGAAAGCGGTAGTGCCTGTCGATTTCTCAGGACAACCAGTGAATATGCAGGCATTTCGGGCCCTGGCTGATAAGCATGGGCTCGTATATATCCAGGATGCGGCTCATTCATTGGGTGCTTCGTACGATGGGAAAGTGGTTGGATCGGTTGCAGATATGACGATGTTTAGCTTTCATCCTGTTAAGCCTGTTACTACGGCGGAAGGTGGCATAATCGTTACAAATAATGAAGAATACTACGAAAAGCTTCTTCGATTCCGCTCTCATGGGATTACCAAAGATAGTCGCTGGATGGAAGGAGATTCTGAGGGGCCGTGGTATTATCAAATGGTGGAACTTGGATATAATTATCGTATGACCGATATTCAAGCTGCGCTTGGTGTAGCACAAATTGGACGTCTCCCAGAACTGTTAAGCCGAAGAAATGAGATTGCACAGCAGTATGATAGGGCATTTGCAGGCTTGGAGCATGCTGGTTTGCTGTGGAGGCCTACAGTAGATAAGCAAGCTATGTCAGGGTGGCATTTATACGTTTTATCCCTTAACTTAGAGAATTTGAAAGCAGGACGACGCGAGGTATATGAAGCACTACAGGCAGAAAATCTTGGTGTTAATGTTCATTATATACCTGTTTATCTGCATCCTTATTATAAAAAACTTGGTTATACGAAAGGAATTTGTCCGCAGGCAGAGAAGCTGTATGAAACGTTTATTACCATTCCGCTTTTTCCAAAAATGAGCGATGAAGACGTAAAAGATGTTACTGCCGCGGTAGAAAAAGTATTATCCTTTTTTGCAAGGTCATAGAGCATAACCCTGATATTAAAAATCGCTTCTTTATTTGATGAGAAGCGATTTTTTTCATTGTATAGGAAAGTATCGCTTGAAAAACTCGCGAGTTTTTCTTATTTCTATTTTTCTGTAAGAGAGTTGTTTTTTTTCCGATATATTGAATAGAAGTTTTGATGTGCGGAGAGGAGCAGGGACATGAAAGTGTTTGATTTTTTACAGAATACAAATGGAATGCCGACTTCTGGACGCAACTCGGAAGGTCGTCAGCCTCAAGCGGTACATGCAGTAATTAAAGAAAAAATCTCATCAAGGGAAGCATTTATAGAGATAGAAGGAAAAAAGGTACGAGCGGTATTTGAGAATGGAGTTCCGACCCAATCCCATATTGCAGTGCAAGTTACAGCAGCAAATGAGGATGCAATTCAAGTTCGCGTTACACAACAAGCAAGGGCCGAAGCTAATGCGGATAGTGTAGGAAACGAAGTAGAGAATGTGGAGCGTCTGATTCGGAATGCCGGGATTAGAGTGAATTCGGAGATGCGTCAAGCAGCTCAGATATTGCTTAAAGGTAAGCAACCAGTAACGAAAGAAATAATAAGGAACCTGGATCAGATTTTACAAAAGGGTGAAGGAACTGTTGGACAGAAATTAGATGTTCTACAGACAATGGCAAAAAAAAATATTCATGTCACTGTTAAGAGCTTCGAGGCAGTATTTCGTACGTTACATGGACCGACTCTGGAAAAATTGATGGAAAGAATAGCAGATGAATTGCCTGAACTAGCCGGGAAGACGGAAAGAAGCGAAGCAACGGCGGCACAGAAATTTCATCGATCAACAAAAGCGGGAGTGGTAGAAAGTAATGTGCGGATAGAAAGGCCTGAGGTCAGGCTTGTACAGCAATTAGCAACGCTTAGAGATGCTATAGCACAAGCAGAGAAAAATAGAGGCGCGATTAATAAGGAACAACTGCAAAAGCTAGCGCAGGAGATGGAAAATACGTTGAAGACGGCTAAAGAAAGTGGAGGCGTTTCTGAAACGGTCGCGCAGCGAGTAGGACAGTTGACGAAACAAATACAGAGTTTGACACAATCATCGTTAGCACAGCCAAAATTACCGATAGAACAGGTAGTTAAAGTGGCTGACCGCAATGAACTAAATCATATAATGAAAACGATAGTAACGGATGCTAAAGCAAAAGAAAGAAAAGGAGCTTCTCTACCCTCACTGGATTTGCGGCCATCAGGTAATGAAAGGATAGCAAAACAGGCCGCAAAGCAAGAAGGAGAGAGAATAGTACGAACAGAGAGTCAAGCATCATTAGCCCGACAGTTGGAGGCGCTGGTAAAAGTTATTTCTGGCAGAGAGCCTATTAACAAAGAAGCGCTTCGAGCATTTGTACAACAGATAAAAAGCCATCCTGAGCTTGCACGGATAAATCCGACTGTAAAAGAGCAAATTCAAAAATCTGCACAGCAGGTAGAGCAAATAATACGTGCAACACCAATAGAAGAAAAAGCAATACAGCCGGAGCGTTTAAAACCTTCTGTTCATGCTTCGTTAGATCGTGCTGTAGAGAGGGTCGTTCGTGAGTTGGAAGGGAACAGAGGAAATACAGAGCAAGTAAAGGAAAAAGCAGCAGTTGGGGAACGGTTACCAAATCGTCTTGAAACGATTGCCAAAGCGATAGCTACCGGGCAGCCAGTTAACAAGGAAGCATTGCATCAAATCGTAGAGTTAGTGAAACGTGATCAGGCTTTAGTGCAATTGTCTGAAGCAGCCCGGGGGCAAATACAGAAGGTTATTACACAAGTGGGGCAAGCGATGCAGGAAACCTCACAGACTGAAAAAATGATATCAGCGGATAAACTTACACGTTTTATTGACCGAATGAACCTGGAACAAGCGGTAAAACAGGTGTCCGGTGAATTGAAGGCTGTACAGGCAAAGCAAGAGGCAGTGAATGCTTCTTTTATTGTGAAGGAGAAGGATGCTCCGGCAAAAGTGGTTATACAAGAAAAGCAAGCAATGGAAACAAAGGGTCAGCCGTTGCCAGAGAAGCTACACATGCTGGCAAAAGCGATAGCTAGTGGGGGACAACTAGACAAGAAGCTGTTGGAGCAATTCGTGCAGCAAATCAAACAGAGTCCAGAGCTAAAAGATATAAGTATTCAAATTCGACAAACGGTGCAGCAGGCTATTGCTTCACTGGAAAAAACCATACATCACTTACCACCAGCACAATCGACCATTTCGGGACAGACACTTGTAGAGAAGGGAAACCTTCGTTTGTTGGAACAAGCAGTTTCTGAACTACATTCTCAAGAAAAGGGCAAGAAGGATGTTCAGCTTTCTTCGGATAGAAAACCACAACCTGCTACAGTAGAAAAAGAGACGGTACCTCCTAAGGAGAATGCAGTTCTTAAAGCGCAACGAGAAGTGGCTGAACGTGTTATTGCTATGCGTGCTGAAGGAAGAGTAACCCGTCAGCAAATTGAAGGGCTACAGCAAGCGGTGCAACATTTAGTTCGTGAATCCGGGGGGAGTGTTGCTTTGCAGCAAGATGCTCAGCGTTTTATGGAGCAGGTAGGTAAAGATCTACGTATGTCGATGAGCTATGACGCTGTGGGTCGAAGCGCTGAGGGGAAAATCCTCGTTCAACGTACAACAGATCAGCTTGTTCAGATGTTTAAGCTTCCGATTTCGGAAGTGGCAAAAGGGGAGGCACTGCAAAGGCAAGCGGCTGGCCAGCAACCTTCCCCACCCGTGGTATTGGAAACAATGGCACAAACGTACGATCGCTTAAGTGGAATTATAGCAGCGGCAAGAATGGAAATGCAAAGTACATCTGGAGTTACATCATCTATGCTTTTGCAGGGAAATGAACGCTCCGGGTTAAGCTTTAATCTAGAAATGGGAAGAATGCCGCAGCAAATTCTACAAGATGTTCAATTATTATTGGAAAAGGCTGCCGAAACTGAAGGGCTTTCCGAGGAAATGGTTCAGAAGCTAACTCCCCTTCTTTCCAAGCTCAAAGAAATGGCAACGGCACAAGCCTCACTTTCAATGACGGATTTTGATACACTGGTTGAGCAGGATTCGACCTTGTACAGGCAGATAGATGTAGATAAAACACTTGCAAATATTGAACAATTATTTGAAGAAGAGGCAGGGCGTTTGACAGCTTACGCCAATGTGCAGGCAGCCAACTTTGAACGAGTTTCTCACTATATTCCTGAAAATTTGCACCAAGTAGCTGAAGAGTTTAAACAAACCAAGAAAGAAATTATTAGCAATATAGAACGGATGAGCCAATTTTTACGACAGGAAGTTCCTCAAGCAACTTCGTATATTAAACAAGTGATTGAGCCGACGATTGAGATGGTTAATCGCCTTGTTTCCAAAGGTGAATTTGCATTGTTTGCTGATATGGAGTTCGAGCACACTGTATTGAAAATTAGCGGACAATTGCATGACATCAAAAGCATGCTAGATAAGGGGCAGAGCGAAGAGGCCTTGCGCTCGTTCCAGGATGTCCGCAATGCATTGGAAAAACTGAATTGGCAGCCCTCTTACATGAAAGTGGAACGGTTTTTTTCTAAAAAGATGGATGAAGGCAAAATGCAAAGTCCTTTTGAAATGTATAGTCAAGGATGGAAGAGCAATGAATTGACTGGACGTGGCGTACAGGAATGGATGCGTGGAATAGGACTAGGATATGAACGCGAAGCAATTGAATGGATGAGCCGGAGAGCAGGAGAAAACAGAGAGATGGGAACGAGTGCATGGAATGGGGGCAACGTTCATTCAGGTTCAGGACAAGGCCCTTCAGTATCTTCAGGTGGAGCGTCCCCCGAACATAAATCGAGTACTTTACCATCCTTTTCCCAATCTGGCCAGCATTCTTTTCAATCACAAGATGAAAGACCACAGACGATGAAAAGTATAATCATGGACCAATTGGAGAACGGTAATCTGCCTCCACGGGCACGTGAAGTGCTCGAACAGACGTTATCTAATGTCACAGGGCAACAACTTCTTTCTAAGCATGAGCCTGGGGCCCCTGTACAAACTATGTACTTTCAATTACCGGTGCCTTGGGAGGAGGGTGCGCAGAACATGCAGATGCATATTCAGTCTAGAAACAATGGAGAGCAGATGGATTGGGAGAATTGTAGCCTGTTTTTCTTTCTCTCCACACCAAAGTTCGGTGATACAGGCATTGGAGTGACTGTAGTGGAACGAGACATGACGTTAAGGATTCAAAATGATCATCCACAAGCAGAGAGAGCTTTTAAGCCGTATATTCCTCAACTAAAAGAACAACTTCAAGGATTAGGGTATCGCATTCAAGGAGTCTCTTTTGGAACAATGAAGGAATCGGTCCAGGACAAGCAGTCTCCCTCAACTCCTTTAATTGATATAAAGGAAGCGAGGGAACAGGCGGCTTCTTTTGTGACACGGAAAGGAGTCGATTTCTCAATATGATTCACAAGCATTTTCGTCAACCGGACCGTAAGAAAGAACCTACACGGGCAGCGGTAATACGATACGACAAAGAAAAAGATAATGCCCCGGTTGTCGTAGCACAAGGGCGGGGGGACATGGCGCGTAAAATCATCGAAAAGGCGAAAGAGAGTAATATTGCGCTGCAAGAAGACGCCTTCTTATTAGACAACTTGTTCTCGCTGGATTTGGGTAATCAGGTTCCACCTCAGCTTTATCAGGTAGTAGCGGAAATTTTACTGCTGGTTCGTCGCGCCAATATAGAGGAAACAGGGGTATCCCCGGCTTTGAAGCCTATATCTGTGGCCCGCTCTGTGCGTGATACTGTTTATTGGAACGAGGCAGAAGAAGAGAGGGAGGAAGACATTAGTTTGGAAGATCTGTTAGGAGCGATAAAAAATATTTAGGTATATGGTAATGTTTTCTTGAAAATCATCTTAAAGATATTGGGTTTTACACCGATACAAAAGATAGCTAGTAAGAATTGACCAAGAGAAAGCAAGGTGGCACGGTTATGGAGCGTGTAGTTACACTAGAGAATGTCGAGCTTAGTGATATTCATGATCGCCCTGAGTTAATCACTTCTTTGCTTTACAAGAAGTTTCTACAAAAGATAGAAGAAGCGATAGAAGCAATGTCTGAGCATAAATACGATAGGGTAAACAGCGCTTTACAGCTTTGCAATGATATCATTACCCGTCTTGGCTTTGGTATTAAATACGAAGCAGGTGTTCTGGCAGATCGGTTGGAGATGTTATATCAATATGTGTTTGATTTGATTTGGGCAGCCAACTATACGAAAGATACTGCAAAGATGAGAGAAGCAAAGCAAATTATAGAAGAGCTTGATAGAGCATGGACGACAGCCATGGAAAAAGTTAAGCAATCAGACAGTACAGCTTCCTCGATAAATAGTGGAATGAAAATGAAAAGACCATCTATTAATCCATACGAGCGTATGGAAATTGAGCAGGAAACCTTGGAAAAAGCTCAGGCTAATCCAAGAGAACTATAAAAGCATTTAGGAGTGAATATGTATGCGTATTAATCATAATATCCCAGCCTTAAATTCGTACCGAAATTTATCTCAGAATCAAGCCGGAATGGGCAAGGTACTGGAGAAGCTGTCTTCCGGTTATCGAATCAACCGAGCTTCTGATGATGCGGCAGGCCTCGCAATCTCAGAGAAGATGCGTGGACAAATTCGTGGTTTACAACAAGGGCAACGCAATACGATGGATGGCATTTCCTTAATTCAGACAGCAGAAGGCGCACTGCAAGAAGTACACTCGATGCTGCAGCGTATGCGTGAGCTGGCAGTACAAGCAGCAAACGATACGTATAATTCTGCTGATAAAAGGGCTTCTCAGGATGAAGTGAATGAATTGCTTAAGCAAATTGAGGATATTGCCAAAACGACTGAATTTAACGGTGTTAACCTCCTGTCTTCTGGAAAAGCAGGAGGGAAAATTGGCATCAATGGTAAAGTAGGTATTCAATTTGGAGCGAATACAGAAAATTATCTTGAACTTCAACTGTCTGGCGGTATTAATAAAACTATTACTAAAGAGGGAATTGGTGGTCAAACTTTTACTTTGCAGATCAGTGGCGCAAGGATTGATTTGAAATCCTTAAAGTTAGTGGATAATGGATACCCAGGTATTAAGATAAATGAAATTCTTCATACGTCTTCAGGGGCACGTAATGCGATCGCCATTTTTGATAATGCCGTACAGGCTGTTTCCGCTATTCGTTCTTATATGGGTGCCATTAACAATCGTCTGGAGCATGCAGTTAACAACCTTTCTAACTATCAGGAAAACCTAACAGCAGCTGAATCCCGTATTCGTGATGCTGATATGGCGAAAGAGATGACGGAATACACAAAGTTTAACATCATCAATCAGTCTGCTACTGCGATGCTTGCGCAAGCCAACCAGCTTCCACAAGGTATACTGCAACTTCTTAAAGGCTAAGCAACAAGTAAATAAAAGCCTCGGACATCCGGTTATCGGATGCCCGAGGCTTTTCTCATCTGTCCTGCCAGTTTATTGGTTTCAGCAACTCCAGTACGCTGTATGCCTGTTTCCTCGTCTGTGCCATCATGGCCATGGATACTTGAGTTAGAATGCTATAACGTGTATATTCCATCATTTCCTTTGCTATATTTGCATCTCTAATCCTCGACTCGGCAGTTGTCAGGTTCTCGGAAGCATTCTCCAGGTTGTTAATCGTATGCTCTAACCGATTTACATTCGCACCGATTTGCGAGCGTTGTCTAGAGACTTTTTTAAGTGCTCCATCCAATAAATCGAGTGCTTTTCCTGCATCTGTATGATTATCTAGCATGTTATGAATGTCATCGATGCCAAGTGTTGCAGTATCGATGGAACCGATGCTAAGACTAAGCGTATCGCCGGAATTTGGTCCAATCTGAAACTTCTTCGCGGTAAAGGATCCGTCCAATAGCTTTTGTTCGTTAAATGATGTACTGCGGCTAGTACGGTTAATTTCTTCCTGTAGCTGTTTAATTTCATCAATGATGGCTTGACGGTCGGATGAAGAATTCGTATCGTTGGCAGCTTGTACCGTTAACTCTCTCATTCGTTGTAGTATGGAGTGGGTCTCATTGAGAGCCCCTTCTGCTGTTTGTAGCATTGAGATCGTGTCTTGTGCATTTCTAGACGCCATATTTAGTCCGCGGATTTGCGCACGCATTTTTTCCGAGATGGATAAGCCAGCGGGGTCATCTGCGGCACGGTTAATGCGCTGGCCTGTTGCAATGCGTTCCATATGCAGTCCCTGCATTTTCACATGATATTGATAAGAACGGTACGCTATCATTCCGCTATGAAGTGCCTGTAAGAAGATGTTTCTCTCCTTTCTATACATAAATTTCCTGTCAGTACAAAATATTTCTATAATATGTATTTTACCATATGTTGCATATTAAGTCTTAGCCTACTCTATGTATATATTGGTTTTATTATTGATTTTTTCATAAAACATATAGAGAAAACATGATTATAAAAATGAAAAAGAATGTATTTTTATTAAGGTAAAGTATTAACGCGTAAAATAAACGTAAAAATTCTATAAATTCTCATATTTTTTAATTGTAATTAAATAAAGACCTCCTTATAATTAAGGAAAACATGATTATCTACAAACAAACAGAATAAGGGGGAAACTAGACACGATGCTGAAGAAAAAAAGTATGAAAGCGCTTTTATTGGCTTGTATGCTGCTGATGATGGCGGTCATGGCAGCAGCATGTGGAGGCGGAGACAAGGGAAGCAGTCAGCCGTCCAGCGGGCAAGCCGAGGCAGGCAAGGAAGCGGCAGCCGGAGGCGAGAAGAAAGTGCTGAAGGTTGGAACTGATGCAGCGTATCCTCCATTTGAGAAGATGGGTCCTGACTCCAAGCCGGTAGGATTCGACATGGACATCATTAAGGCGATTGCGGAAGTGAACGGTTGGGAAGTTCAGATCGAGCATGCAGGATGGGACCCGCTGTTTGAGGACATCGAGAAAGGCAAGCGTGATATCGCGATTTCTACCATTACTATTGATGAAAAGCGTAAAAAGAAATACGATTTTTCTGACCCTTATTTTGATGCGCACCAATTAATCATGGTTCCGGAAAGTGCGAATGTAACGAAGATTGAAGATATCAAGGATATGCGTGTAGGTGTGCAGAGCGGTACGACAGGCGCAGCCCTGGCCGAGAAAATTCTTGGCAAAGGCAATACGAAGCTGAGAGGCTTTGATGATATGCCATCCGCAGTGGAAGAACTGTACGCGAAGCGTGTGGACGCGGTCGTGGGCGACAATGGGGTACTTAACGATTTCCTGAAGAACTCAGGTAAGGCAGGCTATAAGGTAGTCAAGGACCCGAACGTTGTGCCGGAGCAATACGGTATCATGGTCAAGAAGGGTAACAAGGAGCTGCTTGATGAGATTAATAAAGGGTTGAAGACGATTAAAGAGAACGGCAAGTATGACGAAATCTTCAGGCAGTACTTCGGCGAAGAGAAAAAATAAGCGGATACAATGAAAAAAATGTAGGCAATCGCATCTTTATCCGTTATAATGAATATGTTATGCATAAAGTAGAACTTCCATCAGTGGGGATTTTCCTCATCTCCACTGATGATTAGGTGTACTTACCGGGGGCTTAGGGGCAGTTATCCCCATGTAATGCACTTGAAGTGGGGGTCTTACTGCCCGACCGGGATAAAGGGAGTGCGCGTGGACAAGGTTCCCGCGCACTCTTCGCCTGTTTGTTGAGAAAGCTATAGGAAAGGCTGTGAACGCATTGGATTGGGGTGTCATTTACGAATACCGGGAGATGTTTATCCGCGGTGTGGGATATACGATTCTCTTTACTTCTGTTGGCGTATTTATGGGAACGATTCTTGGATTGATTTTCGGCTTGGGACGATTGTCGAAGAACCCATTGGTACGCTGGCCATCCGTTGCTTACATAACTGTTTTTCGCGGTACGCCGCTGTTTGTGCAAATTCTCTTGATTCACTTTGCGGCTATTCCGGAAATCTGGGGACTTTTCTCAGAAGGTGAGCCGCCTTCCGCTGTATTCTCTGGATTCGTCGCACTTTCCCTGAATGCCGGAGCCTATATAGCCGAGATTTTCCGTGCGGGGATTCAATCGATCGATCGTGGTCAATTGGAAGCGGCCCGTTCGCTGGGAATGGACAATGGACAAGCTATGCGCTTTGTCATTCTGCCTCAGGCATTCAAACGGATGATTCCGCCGCTTGGCAATGAGTTTATCGCCCTTCTGAAGGATTCATCGCTTCTTGCGGTCATTGCAGCGCCGGAGCTTGCATATGCGGGGTACGCGACAGCGAAATCGACATTCGCCCGCTGGGAGTCCTATCTGACGATGGCAATCGTGTATCTTATGCTTACACTTATCATTTCTCGCTTCGTTGCATACCTTGAAAAACGCTTTGCGACAGAGTGAAAAACCGTTTTCTAAATTGTCGAATAAATGCCGTTTTCGTCGATTGATTTAATTTGACTTGTGCCTATTCAGGGTGGTATAGTCAAGATGTGGGAAGAATGACAACGTGTTCCCATATTTTATTGACGGAAAGGGATGTATTTGATGCAAGGTAAAGTAAAATGGTTTAACGCTGAAAAAGGTTATGGTTTCATCGAACGCGAAGACGGAGACGACGTATTCGTACACTTCTCTGCTATCCAATCAGAAGGATTTAAATCTTTGGAAGAAGGCCAAAGCGTTGAATTCGAAATCGTTGAAGGCGCTCGCGGACCTCAAGCAGCTAACGTTGTTAAGTTGTAATATGCATCACCTTTCCCTGTAATGGAAATAAGGTAGATCCAAATACAACGAACGATATCTACGCCCTCGGATGATTCCGGGGGCTTTCGGTTACTTATCATATAACGAGTGGAGAACGGCTCACCGTATTTTTATAACGGTGAGCCGTTTTGTTTGAATAGATAAGAAAGCAAAAGACAGTGTTGAAGAAAAGACGATTGCAGAAGTGACAGGGCAGACAGTTACAGAAGTCCAACAACTTCATAAAAACTATATACATCTGATTTGATAAATCGACAAATTTTTATGGTGGGAGGTAAGAAAAGAAGGAAGGGCGGTGGGCGGGAGCGGTCGGAAAAAGACACGCTAGCCTTTCTTCTGCCGGATCGCAGGGCGCATCCAACTTCTTCTTTTTCTGAATCTCCTCCTTCCAACCACGCTATCATGTCAAATTATCAAGTGTAATTTATATAATAAAGTAAGAGAATCCTTTGTGTTGATGATGGCACAAGGGATTATGCAAAGTGTGTGTTGACTTTGAGATTTCGCACTATAACCTATGACGTGATTTTTAAGGTGGTGACTGGGCGGGTGATTGAAGCGATCAAAATGATAGAAAAAATACAGAACCAAGAGGTGAAAAAGAGTATATACAAAAAGGAACAGGTGGTACAATATGTCCCCTGTTCCTTTTTCACCTTTTTAGGCTATTGTTCTTGTCATAATTAAATCATCAGCAACTCGCGAATTTCATTCTCGGTCAAAGTAAACAAAGCACCTTCACCTGGCTGGATGACTTCGTCGATCAGGTTTTTCTTCTGTTGCTGTAGCTCATACATTTTCTCTTCAATCGTGCCTTGTGTGATCAGCCGGATGACCTGCACAACGTTCTTCTGTCCCATACGGTGTGCGCGGTCGGCTGCTTGTTGCTCCACCGCCGGGTTCCACCAGAGGTCATAGAGGATAACGGTGTCTGCTCCCGTCAAATTCAATCCGGTTCCGCCTGCCTTTAAGGAAATGAGAAAGACGTCCTGTTCCCCTTCATTAAAACGGCGACACAGTTCCACTCGCTCACTTGCAGGTGTTTTGCCGTCCAAATAGAAATAGGATAAACCGCATTGTTCCAGCTCCCGCCGGATGATGCTTAGCATCTCCGTAAACTGGGAGAAGATGAGTATTCGTTTACCGGCGTTACGATAGTCCTCTACGATCTCCAAGAGCTGGTCTAACTTCCCTGAATCGCCTGTATAATTCTCAAGGAATAAGGAAGGGTGACAGCATAGTTGCCGTAGACGGGTCAGGCCCGCCAAAATCTTCATTCGATTTTTTTGGAAGCTCTCTGTTTGAAGCTGTTGAATGGTTTCCTGCTGTAGCTTCATTAAATAAGCCATGTACAGCTTTTTCTGTTCCGGCGACAAATCGGAAGTCTGAAGGGTTTCTATTTTCTCGGGCAACTCCTTCAGTACATCGGATTTCATCCGGCGTAAAATAAACGGACGTACCCTTCTCGCCACTGCTTCACGAGAGAGCTCAGCAAATGCTTTTTTACTGGGGAACAGTTCAGGAAATACCGCATCAAATATTGACCACAGATCCTCCAGTGAATTTTCTATAGGGGTTCCTGTTAAAGCAAAACGATGCTGGGCGTGGATTTCTCTGACGGCTTGCGCAGTCTTTGTGGCATAATTTTTTACTGCCTGAGCTTCATCTAGAATAAGGGTATGAAAACGGTGATTCGCATACAATTCCATATCCCTTCGCAGCAGCGGATAAGACGTAATCAATACATCTACGTTCGATAATTCATTCAAAATTTTTGTTCGTTCTTGCTTATCGCCTGTAATGATCACTGTCTTTAGCTCGGGTGCGAATTTTTTTAATTCGTTCTTCCAGTTGTACAGTAACGAAGCTGGAGAAACGATGAGTACAGGAAGTCCGGTCGTTGTGCTTTTCTGTTGTTCTGAAAGAATAAAGGCAATGCACTGTAGTGTTTTACCAAGTCCCATATCATCTGCCAAAATGCCACCAAAGTGGTAATGAGCCAATGTCTTTAACCATTGGAAGCCATATTTCTGGTAGTCCCGCAGTACAGGGGAAAGCGTCTCCGGAATCTCAAAATCAAGCTTATCCGGATTTCTCATGTTTTCGAATAGCTGGCGAAGCGATTTTTCGATTTGAATTGCAGGTGTTCTTTCATCTGAATCTAGTAAATGAAATCCGCGAACAACTGACAATTGGATATGAGTATCTTTCACTTCTGATTGGCGAATATCCATTTCTTCCATAAAGAGGCCGATGTCTAGAAACTCATCCTCCTCCAATGACAGAAATGATCCGTCCTGTAAACGGTAGTATTTCTTTTTCTCTACAATGCTTTGAAGGATATGATGAATTTCCTGTTCGTCGATACCTTCTATACCAAAGTTGATGTCGAGCCATTGTGTTTTCGCATCGACATCTACCGTCATTTTTGGTGAGTGAAGGCTGCTGTACATCATCGGTCTTAAGGAAGACGTTACATAAATCTCAGCTGTTTTCTTCAGCTGGGGAAGAAGGTGATATAGAAAGTGATACATCCCTTCCTCATCATCCATATAAAGCTCGCTGCCATTGTACTTGAATGAAGATTGTTCAAGTACATTCATAATCCGACTTTCCTGTTCACTGTCGCGCAAGAGAATACGGTTCGAATAGTCCTGATGGTCAACGTCCGAATGAAAGGGTGCAATTACGATATCGCCGTATTCATATTCCAGCCTGGCCAACAGTCGATCCTCATTCCGATCGAGATGAAGCTTAGCATGCAGCGGCGGGTTCATAATCCGATTAGAAATGTTCTGTTCGATGTCAACGGTGCTCATTTTTTTCAGTTCGGGAATAACACGTTCCACAAAGGTTTCAATTTGAGAAGAAGGAATCAGTACTTGCTGGTTGGGCCTATATTGAAACATTTCTTTCATTTTGGTGAGTCGCCGTAGCTGTGTTCCGGGCATGTTGTACAGCGTTCCTGCCGCAAGCACGCAACCATAGTTCTCCATTACTGTGACTTGATCCAGGCCTCGAATGTCCAGTTGATAGCCCTCGGCTCGCGCTTTGTTTAATTGAAAGTGAAGCGGAACGTTTCCTTCCCTGGTTTTGATACGCTCATATGTGTTCATTTCGTGCTCGAACATAACAGTTGCTTCCTTCAATTTTGGCAACAACTTCTCCCATGCCAGAGGGGGAATGAACAACAATCGACCGGTACTGAACATATAAGCGTGAGAATGGCCGCTTAAGGCCTCGCGATAGGCCGTTTCATTGTGGTGCACCTCAATCAGCTGCTGAATGATTGCCCAATCCGTTTCTTTAAATGTGTGTATGGAAGGATCGAACGTGAAGCGTTTCGAGAACGAATGAGTAGCTTGCTGTTCTATTTTTGAAAGAAAGTCTTGGATTTTCTGGACGATATACAATCGTTCGCTGCTTCTAACCTTCATTTCGATTCCAAACAGGTTTTTTTGAGAAGGGTAGTTGGTAGACGCAACTTTGCATGTGAATTCTACTTCAAGCACTTGGTTATATTTTTGGGGAACGTTACCTACGTTTTGTGCCCCAACAGAAGTATCTTCGAAAAGTGAAATGATGTTTTCTGCCAGCTGTACATCTCTTCTTGAAATACCGGCTTTCGAGATGCTCTTATCTTCTGATAGATGCTGAGAATGACGGGGGGTACTCTTCCCATTCTGATTAAAAGCATGAATGTGAAATAAAACTGCGGCAATATGCTTGCAGTAGTTATAATATGAATGAAAGGCTGGACATTCACATTCCGCCTCTATATAGCCAGAATCCTCAAGTGTGATATCGACGTTATACTGCTTGCTTCCTGAGACAACAGCGTGATAATGCAGCTTATTCGGGTCGTAATTCAGCTGAAGTACCCGACGCGATTTGTAATAAGCTTCACCACGTTGGTAGGAAGTCGTACCACACAATGACTTGATATCTTTTAGGGATGGTGAATGACTCATTTCTGTTTCCTTCCTATTCATCCGGTGTTTGTTCCGCGAATTACCATTCTATTCCTCATTATAAATATTGACTACATTCTTATAGATTACTCTTGTCAATATTCTATTGATTATATCATAGTCATCTTAAGGCTGATCATTCGCAGAGGAAAGGCGGAGAACACACCTGTTGATTATACATATATCGGAAGAAATAAGATGCACGCGTCGGCGTGTTCCCTCGTCTTTTTCTCACAAGAAAGGGACACGGTCGCTTTGTAGGGGTAAAAAGCGGCCCTCTACGCTTCCGTGCGGGAGACGAACCGACACCCGTTTGGGGCACGGTGTGATGACGATCCGCCCTGGATGCTATTGGATAACCAACACCCTTAATCGCATAGGTCAAGTGTAACTTCCTGATATCAGAATACCTCGACAATCTGTATGTCCCGCTCTACTTCTAGTTTCGTAAATAATCCTTCATCCGTCCGGATTAGAGGACGGAGCGGTTCCTGGTGGTTGTATCGTACAATTACGCCTTTTTGACCGTTCGACAGCCGTACCTTTGAACCAATATAGGACTCGATAATATACGTTACGAACGGTGTTACTATAGCTGGATTCATTAGCCCGGCGAACTGAGCGTTCCAGAGCGCTGTAGCCGCTTCGAATGGGGAGACCTTCTCCCTGTATACACGGTCAGATGCCAGTGCGTCGAATTTGTCTGCCACGGATACAATTTGTACGGATAGTGGGATATTTTCATGACGTAAACCGAATGGATAGCCTGTTCCGTTCAGGCATTCATGATGCAGTAGCGCTACATCGGCGAATGATTTGGGGAGGTTGGGGAACTTACGCAGCAAGGTGTATCCGTATTGAGTGTGCTTACGCATGATCTTCCGTTCTTCTTCTTCGAGCCTAGATGGTTTATTCAGGATTCCATCGGGAATCTCCAGCTTTCCGATATCGTGAAAGAGTCCGGCTTCACCTACTTCTACGCATACTTCATCGGGAAGTCCGAGCAGACGGGCGATGAGCGCTGATAAGAGGCCAACATTGATGCTGTGGCGGTATGTGTATTCATCTTTTCCTTTAAGTGTATGGAGTGGATGGAAGACATAGCGATGTTCTAAGGCATGCTTGATAAGAGGGGAGAACTGGGTGACCATCTCCTGAATGTTGACCTGTTCTCCTTCTTTGGTCCTGTCTAACAGGTCTTTAATGCCGGAGAGTGTTTCTTTATAGATGACAGCCATTTCCGGATCATAGTTCCACGCTTCATCGATTTGGTGCAGAAGCTCCGGTGCAATGTTGTCGATTGGCTTTATTTCATGCGTCGCACCTTTGACCGCAATTTCAAAAATATTGTTGATGAGCAGCGAATCAATGTCTTTGGCGGTCAGCATTTTCCCTGCGCTGAGCAGGAGCGTCCCTTGTTCGTTGTATATGTCTGTATATAGGATGCGCCCGATGAGTTCGTATGATGTAGATACTAGCCCCATACTTGACTCCCCCTTTTTCAGGAAAAAATATTCTTATTCCATTTATACCATATCCTTCCGTGCGATTTCGCCCTGAATTTCATCCTTTGTAAGGCTGTTCCTTACCCTATAAAGCAAGAGTTAGGAAGTGTTTTTGGAAACGGAAGAAATGTTACAAAAAGTTCGCAAAAGATGGTAAAAAAATGTCGAGCAAAGGAGGATTTTCAACCGTGAAAGGGGAATATATAGATATAGATGAAAGGAGGAGTATCTATATGCAATACAACACCCGTGGTGAAAATATCGAAGTAACTCCTGCACTCCGAGACTATGTAGAGAAAAAAATTGGTCGCCTCGAGCGCTATTTTGAGAATACTTCCTCATTTTCCTGCAACGTTACGCTTCGCGTGCTGCGAGGTGAACATACAGTGGAAGTGACTATTCCAATGCCGGGAGTTATCCTCCGAGCTGAAGATACGAACAGCGATATGTATGCGGCGATTGATCTGGTCGTTGAGAAACTAGAACGTCAAATCCGCAAACATAAAACAAAAGTGAACCGTAAATACCGCCAACAAGGCGCGGTGTTCGTGGAAGCCGATCCGTTAGCCACCGACCAGGAAGTGCAGGTGGAAGACGAGAACGACCAGCTTGAAATCGTGAAAACAAAACGCTTCAACCTGAAGCCGATGGATGCTGAAGAAGCTGTGCTACAGATGGATATGCTGGGGCATAATTTCTTCGTATTCAGCAATGCGGAGACGGAAGAAGTGAACGTTGTGTACCGCCGCAAAGACGGTCGCTACGGCCTGATTGAGCCGGAAAACGTATAAGCAAATATATAAATCCAAAAAAGGCGCCCGCGGGTGCCTTTTTATTGTATAAGGAAGTAGATGCCGCTGCAAAGCGAGAAAGCGCCACTTCCTTCCGAGCGTATCATTTGAAAAACTCATGAGGCGTATGCCAAGCGATACTTTTTTTGTGTGGAGCGTGTGGCACGGTGGGCGAAAAAGGACGAGCGAGGGCGCCCATGGGTTTTTCTTTATTAGAGTAGAAAAGACTTCCATCTTATAGTATTTCCTATATTTCTTGTCAACCCCCTATGATACTGTTAAAATTAAAATTTAGAGCAGTCCTATTGCTCCACTAGCAAGAAGAGTGAAGATTGGAAGGGGATTGGATACCCGATGCTAGGAATAATCAAAAAAATTATAGGCGATTCTAATGAGCGCGACGTAAAAAAGCTGAATAAGCGCGTCGAAAGAGTTAATGCTCTGGAACCGCAAATGCAGGCACTAACAGACGAACAGCTACGAAATAAAACCGATGAATTCAAAGAACGGCTTGCCAAAGGCGAGACGCTGGATGATATCTTATATGAAGCGTTTGCGGTATGTCGCGAAGCCAGCCGCCGCGTGTTGGGGATGCGTCACTACGACGTTCAGTTAATCGGTGGTATGGCGCTGCATGAAGGTAAAATCGCCGAGATGAGAACCGGTGAAGGGAAGACACTGGTAGCGACGCTGCCGTCGTACTTAAATGCGCTCGCCGGTAAAGGCGTGCATGTCATCACAGTTAATGAATACTTGGCAGCGCGTGATGCCGAAGAAATGGGGCAGATTTATAATTTCCTTGGTTTGACATGGGCGGTGAATCTGAACGGTATGTCGCCAGATGCAAAGCGCGAAGCCTATGCAGCCGACATTACGTACGGAACGAACAATGAATTCGGCTTCGATTATCTGCGCGATAACATGGTGCTATATAAGGAACAAATGGTACAGCGCCCACTCAATTATTGTATCGTCGATGAAGTGGACAGTATCCTGATCGACGAAGCGCGGACACCATTGATTATCTCGGGCGAAGCGGAGAAGTCGACCGAGCTGTATCATGTAGCGGCCCGTTTCGCTGTGCGTTTAAAGGAAAAGGAACATTATACGATCGATATTAAGGCGAATTCCGTATCCCTGACCGAGCAAGGGGTGGCGGAAGTTGAACGTGCGTTCAATATCGAAAACCTGTATGACAATGAGCATATTCTGTTGAATCACCATGTTAACATTGCGCTGAAAGCCCGTGCACTGATGAAGCGAGATATCGACTATGTGGTAGACAACGGAGAAGTTGTTATTGTTGATGAATTTACCGGACGTCTCATGCAAGGACGTAGATACAGCGACGGACTGCATCAGGCGATTGAAGCGAAGGAAGGCTTGCAAGTACAGAATGAGAGCATGACGCTTGCGACGATTACCTTGCAGAACTACTTCCGGATGTATGAAAAACTGGGCGGTATGACTGGTACAGCCAAGACTGAGGAAGAAGAATTCCAGAAGATCTACGGTCTGCATGTGGTAGTTATCCCGACGAATAAACCGGTTATTCGTGAGGATAAGCCAGATGCGATTTATAAAACAGAGCGCGGTAAATATCGTGCCGTGGTAGACGATGTAGAGGTGCACCATAAGGAAGGTCGTCCGGTGCTGGTAGGTACGACATCGATTGAGAAGTCAGAGCTTATCTCCAGCTTGTTGCGTAAAAAAGGCATTCGTCATGAAGTTTTGAATGCGAAGCAGCATGAGCGAGAGGCGGAAATCGTTTCTTTAGCTGGTCAGCGTGGTGCGGTAACGATCGCGACTAACATGGCGGGCCGTGGTACGGACATTAAACTGGGTGAAGGGGTAGCCGAACTTGGAGGTCTTCATATTATCGGTACGGAGCGTCATGAGAGCCGTCGAATTGATAATCAGTTGCGTGGACGTGCTGGACGTCAAGGGGACCCTGGTTCCTCTCAGTTCTTCATCTCCTTAGAAGACGAACTGATGCGCAAGTTTGGTTCGGAAAACATTATGGGTATGATGGATCGTCTTGGCATGGAAGAAGACATGCCGATCGAGAGTAAGATGGTATCCCGAGCGATCGAATCGTCGCAGAAGCGCGTAGAAGGTGCGAACTTCGACATGCGTCGTGTCGTCCTGCAATATGACGATGTGATGAACCAACAGCGTACGGTTATCTACAAACAGCGCCGTGAAGTGCTTGAGTCTGAATCGCTGCGCGATGTAGTCGTTGGTATGGTTATGTCCCATGTTGAGCGTCTTATCGATGTTCATTGTCCGGATGAAGTTGTAGAGGAAGAATGGGATCTCGAAGCTCTTATCAATCATTGCCACGGTACATTTTTGCATGAAGGACAACTGGAAGCAAAAGACATCTGGGGCAAGGACCGCGAAGAAATCGTGGAAGTGTTCCGTGAGTTGGTGGAGGGCCTGTACTCCGAGCGCGAGCAATTAATGGATGAAGCGGAATTCCGTGAATTCGAGAAGGTTGTCGTGTTACGTGCGGTAGACAGCAAATGGATGGATCATATCGATGCGATGGATCAATTCCGTCAGGGTATCCATCTGCGGGCATACGGTCAGACCGATCCGCTGCGCGAGTACCAGATGGAAGGCTACGAGATGTTCAATCAGATGATCGCGAGCATCGAGGAAGAGGTTGCGACATATATCATGAAAGCTAATATTGGCAGCAACCTGCAGCGTCAAGAAGTAGCCAAAGGACAGGCAATTGCACCGTCTGATTCCGGCGAACCAGCACCGAAGAAACCGGTGCGCCGCCAAGAGCCGAAAATCGGACGCAATGATCCGTGCTACTGCGGAAGTGGAAAAAAATATAAGAACTGCTGCGGCCAGGAGGAATAGAGCATGCCACTGACAGAAGCAAAACAGCAAATGACAGCTATCGGCAAGCGATTGGCTGAGATTAGGGGGTCTCTTTGACCTCCCTGGTAAACAGAAGCAAATCGCCGCGTTAGAAGAGAAGATGGCGATGCCGAACTTCTGGGACGATAATGAATCTGCTCAGGTTGTGATCGGCGAGGTTAATGTGCTGAAAGATGCAGTCAATGCCATTCAGCAAATGGAGACCGCGTACGAAGATATCGAAGTTATGATGGATTTGTATGCGGAAGAGGAGGATGAGTCGCTCATCTCCGACATTGTGAAAGAGGCAGAAGCATTGCAGGAGCGGTTGAACGAGTATGAGCTACAGCTACTGCTTAGCCAGCCGTACGACAGGAAAAATGCGATACTTGAATTGCACCCTGGCGCGGGCGGAACGGAATCGCAGGACTGGGCAGATATGCTGCTGCGTATGTATACTCGATGGGCTGAGAAGCAGGGCTTTAAGGTGGAGACGCTTGATTACTTACCCGGTGAGGAAGCCGGGGTAAAAAGCGTTACTTTGTTAATTAAAGGACACAATGCTTATGGCTATCTGAAAGCAGAAAAAGGGGTACATCGACTGGTGCGTATCTCTCCGTTTGACTCATCCGGACGACGTCATACTTCGTTCGTTTCGTGTGACGTCATGCCGGAGATTGACGACGATATCGAAATCGATATTAAGCCAGATGAATTAAAAATCGACACATATCGTTCCAGCGGTGCGGGTGGCCAGCACGTTAATACAACTGACTCTGCAGTACGGATTACGCACGTGCCGACAGGAGTCGTAGTTACATGCCAAACGGAGCGCTCGCAGATTAAAAACCGTGAGAGGGCGATGAAGATGCTGCGTTCCAAACTGTATGAAAGAAAGATTCAGGAGCAGGAGGAAGAGGCGGCTAAGCTGCGCGGCGAGCAAAAAGAAATCGGCTGGGGCAGCCAGATTCGTTCCTATGTGTTCCATCCATACAGTATGGTGAAAGATCATCGCACAAACCACGAGACGGGAAATGTGCAAGCAGTGATGGATGGGGAGTTAACTCCGTTCATTGATGCGTATCTTCGACAGCAGCTCGGACACACGACAGAATCATAATGTTCCGTAAGAAAAACTCGCGGGCATGCCGCTCGGCCTTTTTCCACAACGAAGCCAAACGGCCGCTTTGTGGCACTTCAGGCGGACCGACAAAATCTCCGCTTTATGAGGGAGACAATTGTCGGTTTTTTTGGCCCGTCGTTCCACACGCTTCGCGAGTTTTTCAAATGGTACTCTTGGAAGAATAGGTGAAAGTGAATGGGTGAGTATGCGCCATTTAGATGGATAATGACGGTATACGAAACATTCGTATTACCGTTATTTGTGCTGCTGACAGAAGCCTGGCAGACGAAGGGTTCTGGTGCAACTGACGTATTCAGTTTTGAATATATTGTAAAACTTATGTTTTGGAGGAGAGGGAATGAGTACAGTTACAGAGGGGAAACTCACAGAGCTTAAGCAATATGCAAGCAATATCCGTCAGGAAATCGTTAAGATGGTAGCGGCGGCTAATTCTGGACATCCTGGTGGTTCGTTGTCAGCGGCAGACATCTTGGCGGTTCTGTACTTCCATGAGATGAATGCGGGACCAGATAAAATTAGTGACCCGGACCGTGATCGGTTTGTTCTGAGCAAAGGACATGCGAGCCCGGTATTGTATGCTTCGTTGGCAGAGAAAGGCTACCTGCCGAAAGAGGAACTGGCTACCTTCCGCAAAATCAATTCTCGCCTGCAAGGTCATCCGAGCAAAAAGATGCTGCCAGGCGTAGAGCAGAGCACAGGCTCGCTCGGTCAGGGGCTGTCGGCAGCGAACGGCATGGCATTGGCTGCACGTCTCGATAAGCGCGATTATCGTGTATACGCCTTGCTTGGTGACGGGGAAATTCAGGAAGGCATGGTATGGGAAGCTGCCATGGCAGCCGGTCATTATAAGCTGGACAACCTGGTAGCGATTCTTGATTACAACCACCTACAAATTGACGGTAATGTAGAAGACATCATGAATGTGGGACCGGTTGCAGATAAATTCCGTGCATTCAACTGGCACGTTATCGAAATCGACGGTCATAATCTGGAGGAGATTATCTCTGCTTTGGATGAAGCGAAGACTGTAAAAGGCATGCCGACATTCATCGTTGCCCATACGGTGAAAGGAAAAGGCGTATCATACATGGAGAATGCATGCGGATGGCACGGTACGGCACCGAATGCAGAGCAATTGGCACAGGCGCTTGAAGAACTGTGCGCGCAGGGGGGAGAGAAATAATGGAGAAGACAACGGTAAAAAAAATCGCGACACGTGATGCCTACGGACAAGCTCTAGTAGAATTGGGACGCGAAAACCAGGATATCGTGGTACTGGATGCGGATTTAGCAAAATCGACGAAAACAGCGGATTTCGGTAAGGAATTTCCGGAACGCTTCTTCGACGTAGGAATTGCCGAGGCGAACATGATTGGTATGGCAGCGGGTCTGGCGACCTGCGGCAAGATTCCATTCGCCAGCACGTTTGCTCTGTTCGGTTCCCTACGTGTGGCTGATATGATTCGTAACTCTGTATGCTATCCAAATCTGAACGTAAAAATTGCGGTAACACACCAAGGATTAACGCTCGGCGAAGACGGTGCATCTCATCAAGCGGTGGAAGATATCGCTTTAATGCGCGCCATTCCAAATATGACGGTTATTGTTCCGGCGGATGCGACTGAAACGAAAAAAGCGATTCGCGCAGCGGCGAATACATACGGTCCAATGTATATCCGTATGGGGCGTCCAAGCGTGCCTGTATTGTTCGAAGATGATTATGAATTCGAAATCGGCAAAGGCGTACAAATCCGTGAAGGAAATGACGTGGCGATTATTGCAACTGGCGTTATGGTGCATATTGCTGTCGAAGCTGCTGAATTGTTGGCACAAGAAGGCATTCAAGCACGCGTAATTAACATGGCGACCATCAAACCAATTGATGAGGACATTATCGTAAAAGCTGCACAAGAAACGAAAGGTATTGTGACAGCAGAAGAATGCAACATTTATGGCGGTCTAGGCGCTGCTGTAGCGGAAGTATTGTGTGAGAAGCATCCAGCTAAGTTGCGCCGTGTCGGTGTAGAGGATACGTTCGGTGAGTCCGGTACACCAGATGAACTGCTGAAGAAATACGGCCTGACTGCTGAAAATATCGCTTCCAAAGCAAAAGAATTACTATAGTACATAGAACAGTTTTGTTAGCTTCGGCTTATATATGCTGATTAAAAATCTCCTCCCTTGATCATACTAAACGTGTGACATGATCAAGGGAGGTTTTTTTATGAAAAAGTGGATGATGACAGTAAGCAGTATTCTGCTTGTGCTTGCGCTGGCCGCAGGTTGTGGCGCAGCCAATAAAAATGAAGGCGGCGCGGCAGAACAACCGGCGCCAGCAGAACAGGGCGGGCAGGCCGGTGGCGCCGCAGGCGGAGGAGGAGAAGCACAGAAAATCTTCCAGGCGAACTGTACTTCCTGTCATGGTCAAAACTTGGAGGGCGGCGTTGGTCCGAATCTAACGAAAGTCGGTGGCAAATATAAAAGCGCCGATGAAATCAAAACGATTATTCTAAAGGGAAGAAATGGCATGCCAGGTGGTCTGGTTAGTGAGACAGATGCGAAAGCTTTATCTGACTGGTTAATCACGAAGAAATAAAGAGTTGTTGGCACTACATTGTATTGATATTCAAACGTAAAAGACCTGAGTTATAAGGCTTTCAAGAAAAAGCCATAACAGGTCTTTTTTATTTTTGTTGTGGAACATCATCTGGCATATTAAATATTTAAATTTTAAAAATATTATTGAATTATTCTGTATATTCTTATAGTATAAAAACATCTGGTAATGATGTCGTGATGTGATGATGTCGCTATCAGAAACTTTCATATGAGGGAGAGGGTACACATGTCTTTTGAAGCTGATTTGTTAGTAACCCATGCCAACATCCTGACTTTAAACGGCAAAGGGGAGCGAGCCGGTTCTGTTGCTGTGAAAAATGGGAAAATCGCCGCTGTTTGGGATACGCCTGAACCTCCCCGCCATGAAGTATCAAGTACAGCGAAAACCCAAGTCCTTAATATGAAAGGTGCTACCGTTCTGCCGGGATTTATCGATACGCACAATCACATCCTTATGTATGCACAGATGCGAACCCAGGTAGATTGCCGCCCATCCGTAAGTCCTACTATTGCTGATATACAGCGAAGGATTAAGGAGAGAACAGAACAGACGGTGCAGAGCGATTGGATTATAGGCTATGGATATGACGATACAATGCTTGAAGAGCAGCGTCATCCGACCCGCGCCGATTTGGATGTGGTGGCGCCTTTTCATCCCGTGCTTATCCGTCATATTTCCGGTCATTTGGCTGTAGTGAATTCGTTCGCTCTTCGTTTAGCTGAAATTGATGACAGTATATCCGATCCTCCGGGCGGGCATTTTGGCCGGGATCGTGCGGGCAAGTTGAACGGCGTGCTGTACGAGCCTGGGGCCATGAACTTGGTAGGTTCCAAAATTCCTCACATGTCTAATGAGGAGCTTGTGTCATTAATGGGCCAGGCCGCGGTGGATTATGTAAGTCAGGGTATTACAACAAATACGGATGCAGCGGTCGGTTTCATGCCAGGAGTGGACGAGATGGAAATTCATTTACAAGCGGCCCTAAGCGGAGCAAATCCGATGCGGGCACGGCTGATGATTATGCATCACTTGCTCCGTCCAGAAGGCCGCTTCGGTTCTATGCTTGCCCAGGAAGTCAATGAGAGTCTTCGGGAGTGGTCGGACGGTAAAGTATGCCTTGACAGCGCCAAATTGTTCCAGGATGGGTCCATTCAAGGGTTAACCGGGGCGCTTCGCAGGCCATATCACACGCATCCGGATATATATGGTGATTTAATTCATGATCAGGAAATATTCAATGCCGAAGTGTTGGATTTGCATAAGCGCGGCTACCGTATTGCCATTCATGGCAATGGAGACAGGGCTATCGGTTCGATTTTGGATGCTTATGAGAACGCTTTGCGCGTCCATCCGCGCAGTAATCATCGTCATCGTATCGAACATGCGCAAACGGCTACACCGGAGGACTTGGACCGGATGCAAGCACTAGGAGTTGCTCCGTCGTTTTTCATTAATCACGTGTATTATTGGGGGGACAGGCATAAGAGGCTATTCCTTGGCCCGGAGCGGGCAGCCCGAATTAGTCCTATAAGAGATGCAATTCAACGGGATTTATTATTTACAGTCCATTCGGATTGCCCAATTACCCCGATTTCCCCGTTGTTTTCTGTATGGGCGGCGGTAAATCGCGTCACAAGCAGCGGCGAAATCCTTGGTCCCGAGCAGCGATGCGATGTTGAAACGGCACTGCGTTCCATGATTAGTTACGGGGCCGCGCTGAATTTTGAAGAACAGGTAGCAGGAACGATCGAACCTGGAAAACAGGCCGATTTCGCGGTATTAGAAGCAGATCCTACAGCTATCTCCGAGATGGAGATTAAAGAAATTCCGGTT
Organism: Aneurinibacillus migulanus; assembly: GCF_001274715.1. GTDB lineage: Bacteria > Bacillota > Bacilli > Aneurinibacillales > Aneurinibacillaceae > Aneurinibacillus > Aneurinibacillus migulanus. The sequence goes on from NZ_LGUG01000004.1 coordinate 337,999, forward strand.
CTGGCCACGCTCATTGATGGGAAGGTTGTATATCAAAAAGACGCATCGGTTTTATACTAATGCCAAATCCGAAAGGGTGAGAAACACGGTGTCCATTCGACTGGTAGGCAGTCTAATTATAGGATTGGTTGTTCCCTTTGTAGCTATTATCGGATTGTTCCCTATTACCTCAAGGATAGAAGTGAGCGTACTGGGCTTTCCCTTCCTTTATTTCTGGATGTTTCTGTGGTTTGGGTTAACGTCGGTTTGTCTATGGATTTCCTGGTGCGTTTTTGATAGGCCCTACTATGTCACGGAATCAAGAGAAAAGGGGGAGTGATACATGGCTGTAGTTGTATTCGGCGGCGTAATTTTGTTCTCGCTGGCTCTGGCTATGTATTCTAGACGGGGGAAAAGCGCGAATGTAGAAGATTATCTGGTAGGGGGACGCTCCTTTAGCGGGATTTTGCTTTTTTTTCTTGCTGTCGGAGAAGTATACAGCATCGGAACGATGATTGGGTTTCCAGGGGGCATTTATGCCAAAGGCGTTAGCTATGGTATTTGGTTTCTTGGGTATATCCTGCTGGCATATCCCATTGGCTACTTCCTAGCCCCGCTTATTTGGCGGGCAGGAAAAGGGTACAATGCGATGACCATGTCGGACGTAGTAAGAAGCCATTATTCTCATCGGGGATTTGAGTTGATTTTTACGATTTCTGTATTGCTGTTTATGATTCCATGGGGACAATTGCAATTTCAGGGGCTTATCGTTGCGCTCAGTTCTCTCGGATTTAACCTGTCCCCTGCGGCTTCTGTCGTTATTGCGGGATGTATCGCATTCTTCTATATTTCGGTATCGGGAGTAAAAGCGCCCGCGGTCGTTTCGGTTCTCAAAGATATTCTTGTCTTTCTAGCTATTGTCATTGCGGGGATTGCTGTTCTCACAAAGGTCGAGAGTGTTTCTAGTCTTTTTGATTTGGCAAAGCAGCATGGAACCCCGGTAACGATTCAGAATAATAACGACATGGTATCCTCGATGTCCACGATATTTTTCCAGGCGATTGCGTTCTATGCGATCCCCATGCTCGCCTCTGCGATATTTACGGGGCGGTCGGAGGCAACGGTGAAACGGACACAGACATTTATGCCACTGTATATGTTTATGTATCCGTTTCTTGTTATTACATCGTACTTTGCTTTTATCGCAGATCCTGGTCTAAACGATCCGAATCAGGCGTTTATCGTCTCTGTGTCTGCACTGTTTCCGTCGTGGCTGACAGGGTTTGTTGAAGCAGGTACGGCGTTATCGGGAATTCTCGTACTCGCCGTAAGCAGTCTGAGTGTAGGCGCGTTCGTTTCACGTAACTTAATCCCGAATGTTCCGGAAACATCGCAGCGCAGGTGGGTGCAGATGGTCGTTCTCTTGTATCTAGTAAGCTCAATGGCGCTTACTTTGTTCGTCCCTAGTTTAATGTTAAATATCATTCATACGACATATTACGGATATGGACAATTTGTGCCGACCATTCTGGCTATTCTTTTCTTCCGCAGAATCACTCCAATCGGATTGGCGGCTGGGCTTATTATCGGAGATGTAGCCGCCATCTCGATGCACTTGAATGAATTCAATCTGTATGGCATCAACAATGGATTGATTGCACTTGTTCTTAACTTTGTCGTAACACTTGGCGTCAGCTATCTCACAAAGGATTGGAAGAAGACCAATACACCGATCGTATATAATAAGGATGAAGTTTATACGATACCAGAAAAAATGATTCAACGGCTATCGTTAGTTAAGGCGATGCACGAGTGAATATATACAGGCTAGGATAGCAGGAAAGACATAAAATATGACTGGATGTAGCAGAGGGTGCTTTCTTTATGGAGGAAAGCACTCTTTTTATTTATAAATATTTATGAATGTATATGCAAAAATATCGTTGAATTATTATTCCCGACATCGTATAATAATTCATAACTTAATTCAGGTAGGAACAAATGGAGGATCAGGACGTGAACATTTCCATAATCGGAGCGACAGGTTATAGCGGGGTTGAACTCGTTCGCTTACTGTTAACCCATCCCGAAGCAAATATTGCAGCTGTATATTCCAATTCACAAACCGGAAAAACAATGCAGGAAGTATATCCGCATCTAACGCATATTTTTACAGATGATCTGGCGGAAATCGATTGTGCACGTATCCAAAAAGAGGCAGACGTGGTATTCATTGCGACGCCATCTGGTGTAAGCGGAAAGCTGGTACCGCAATTGCTCGATGGAAAGCTGAAGGTTATTGATGTATCCGGTGATTTTCGCCTTGCCACGCCGGATTTATACAAACAATGGTACGGAAAAGAGACGGCAGGACAGGAATACATCGACCAGGCGATTTATGGCCTTTCTGAATGGAATGCGGAGGCGATCAAAGAAACGAATCTGCTCGCCAATCCAGGCTGTTATCCGACGGCGACGCTATTAAGCTTGTTGCCGTTGCTACAGGAAAACCTTATTGACGGAAAATCTATTATCGTAGATGCCAAGTCGGGCGTCACTGGTGCGGGGCGGGGTGCTTCCCTGGGCACGCATTTCTGTGAAGTGAATGAAAGCATCTCCGCTTATAAGGTTGGCAAACACCAGCATACACCTGAGATTGAACAGACGCTGACACAGTTTACCGGACAGGGCGTGCTACTCTCGTTTACTCCCCATCTTGTACCGATGAATCGCGGCATTCTTACCACCTCATACGCTGCGCTGAAAGACGATGTAACTGCAGAGAACATCGCTGAAGCTTATGTAAAAGCATATGAAGGCAAGCCATTCGTACGGCTTCGTCCGGGGGCGTATCCGAAGACAAAAGAAGTGTACGGTTCCAATTATTGCGACATCGCCTGGCATGTCGATGAGCGCACCGGCCGAGTTATCATACTTGCAGTTATCGACAATGTAGTGAAGGGTGCAGCCGGGCAGGCGGTACAGAATATGAACCTGATGTTCGGGCTTCCGGAGATGACGGGCCTTACGTTTACACCAGTATATCCGTAGACACCAGCCCGATGAAAAGAGGGAGAGAGAATGGAAAAACAGGTAGTTATTAAATGTGGCGGTAGTACATTGGAGAGCCTGCCAGCCTCTTTTTATAAAGATATCAAGGAACTGCAAGATGAAGGAATGGCTGTCACGATAGTACATGGTGGAGGTCCTGCTATCTCGGCCACGCTGAAACAGATGGGCATCGAGCCGCATTTCGTGGACGGATTGCGGGTAACGGATGCAGCGACATTGCAGGTAGCGCAAATGGTACTCATCGGCCAAACCAATAAGCAGGTGGTCACCCGTATTCAGGTAGCGGGGGGCCAGGCGGCAGGCATCAGCGGCATCGATGGGGCAACAATTCAAGTAGTGCAGGGACCCGAGCACCTTGGCTTCGTCGGAGACATTCATCATGTGGATGCTACGCTCATAACAGCGCTTGGTGATGCCGGATTCATCCCGGTTATCGCTCCGCTCGGTATTAATGAAGATGGACAGATTTATAACATTAATGCAGATACAGCGGCGGGAGCAGTTGCAGGAGCAGTAGGCACGAAACGTTTGATTATGGTTACCGATGTACCTGGCGTCATGCAAGATCAGGACGGCATCAGACAGGTGCTGCCAGAACTTGATAAAGAAAAAATTATGGAGCTAATCGCCGAGGGAATTATTTACGGCGGTATGATTCCAAAGGTGCGGGCAGCATTGGATGCCCTTGGCAATAACGTAGAGGAAGTATGGATTATTAACGGATATGAACCGGGCATTCTGAAAAAGGTAGCGGCTGGTGAAGCTGTAGGTACAAAAATCGTCAAGGAAGGCAAGGTGAGCGCACAATGAGTCATCTGTTTCCAAATTACGGACGCTGGCCGATTCGTATCATTAAAGGGGAAGGCAACTATTTGTGGGATGAAGCGGGCAATCGCTATCTCGATTTCGTTGCAGGCATCGCGGTTACATCTCTTGGCAATGTGCCGCCCCAGGTAAAGGCGAAGGTGCAGGAACAGCTCGATACGCTATGGCATTGTTCCAATCTATTTGAGATTCCGGTGCAAGAGCAGGTAGCGGAGAAGCTCACATCATTGACATGCGGCAACCGAGCGTTTTTTTGCAACAGCGGTGCGGAGGCGAATGAAGCAGCTGTCAAGTTGGCCCGCAGATATATGCAGAAAATCAAGCAGCAACCTCGTTACGAAATTATTACGTTCAAACAATCGTTTCATGGACGGACGTTAGCAACGCTGACCGCGACCGGTCAGGCGAAGGTAAAGGATGGATTCGATCCGCTACCGGAAGGATTCGTAACTGTGCCGTATAACGACAAGGAAGCACTGACGGCGGCTGTTACCGAGAAAACGTGCGCGATTATGCTGGAGCTGATACAAGGTGAAGGTGGTGTACATCCTGCATCGACCGAGTTCGTTGACCATATTAAGGGAATATGCGCAGAGCATGGCCTGCTGCTGATTGTCGACGAGGTGCAGACGGGCATAGGACGCACCGGCAAATGGTTCGCTTACCAGCATTACGATATCGAGCCAGATATTATTACGATAGCTAAGGGACTTGGTAGCGGCTTTCCCATTGGCGCTATCGTCGGAAAAGAAGAGCTGGCCGAAGCGTTCAGTCCAGGTACGCACGGCACGACATTCGGCGGTAACCCGTTAGCGTGTGCGACAGCGCTGGCCACGCTAGAGACGATTGAGGACAATGGATACCTCGCCCGCGTAGAAGAGCTGGGCGCTTACTTCATAAAGAAATTGAACGGATTGGCGGATCGTCGCACAGACATTGTCGGCGTACGCGGTAAAGGGCTGATGATAGGCGTAGAGCTTGCATCGGAAGCGGCACCTGTTGTGGCAAAAATGCGTGAGAGCCATATTCTGCTATTGCAGGCTGGTCCGAACGTATTACGGCTACTTCCACCGTTCACGATTGAAAAAGATGAAATAGACCTTGCGATGCAGACGCTTGAAGAAGCGCTGGACGCGGTGACACAGACAGTATAAAGTGAAGCTTCACACAGGGGGAGTTTTCGTACGTCACCTACTGTGTGTTAGTTTCACTCATCTGACCTTTAGGGGCGGTTTATCCCCCACCTATACTTTCTCGATTTCTCCAAGTCTTGAGGTGAGGGGGCTTACCGCCCGTTAAGGCGGAATAAGGACGGCATCCGACACAAAAGGAGTGGAAACAATGAAAGGATATCTTGTGTTAAGTACGGGCGACATATTTGAAGGAGAATGGTTTGGCAGCGTGCAGGATTGCACGGGAGAAGTCGTATTTAATACAGGGATGACAGGGTATCAGGAGGTTCTATCTGACCCTTCGTATGCCGGCCAAATTATTACGTTTACGTATCCGCTTATCGGAAACTACGGAATAAATGAACGCGATTTTGAAAGTATAAAGCCTGCATGCCGGGCATTATTAGTCGGTGATTTGTGCCAGCAGCCGAGCCATTATGAATCAGGCTATACTTTGTCGGAGGTTGCCGAGAAATATGGCATCGGCGGCTTGTCCGGTATCGATACGCGCGCGATTACTCATATTGTGCGTACACATGGCGAAGTATATGGGTTATTGACGACGGAGCAGGAGAAGCTGGCTTCATTCATCCCGCAACCAGTCCGGGAGGTTGTGCCGGGCGTTTCGGTAGTAAGTGTGCAGGAGTATGGCAAAGAAGCGCGAGGCCCACATGTCGTACTGATTGACTACGGCTATAAAAAGTCGATACTGCAGAGCCTGCTGGATGGTGGCTGTCGCGTGACAGTGATGCCATACAATGTCACATACAATCAGGTGCAAGCCATCGATCCGGATGGTGTATTCCTGTCGAACGGACCAGGAGACCCGAAAGAAATTACGCCGCATTTGGGCGAGTTAAAGAAGATTGTAGAAATTTATCCGACAATGGGTATCTGCCTCGGTCATCAGCTTATCTCGCTTATTTATGGCTGCGATACGGAGCGCTTGCCGTACGGTCACCGCGGTAGCAATCATCCGGTGAAAGACTTGCGCACTGGCAAAGTATATATGACATCACAAAACCACGGTTATGTGGTGAAAGAAGATTCTCTTTCCAAAACGCCACTTGTACTTACGTTTAGGAACGTCAATGACAAATCGGTCGAAGGTGTGCGTCATAAAGAACTCCCTATCTGGTCCGTGCAGTTCCACCCAGAAGCGCATGCCGGTCCGCAAGATACGGGACATTTGTTCACCGAGTTCATTCAACAATGCCAGGTTACAGGAGAGAAAAGCTATGCCTAAACTACCCGACATTACTAAAGTGCTTGTGCTCGGCTCCGGTCCGATTGTCATCGGGCAGGCGGCTGAATTCGATTACGCCGGTGCTCAGGCCTGTCTGGCCTTGCGCGAAGAGGGCGTAGAAGTCATTCTAGTCAACAACAATCCGGCCACCATCATGACGGATGATGAAGTGGCAGATCGCATATACATGGAGCCGCTGACAGTAGAGTCAGTGGAGAAGATCATCGCCAAAGAGCGTCCAGACGGTGTTTTGCCGACGCTCGGTGGCCAGACCGGACTTAACCTGGCGGTAGAGCTGTCTAAAGCGGGCGTGCTTGCGAAGTATAATGTAAAGCTGCTCGGTACACCGCTCGATACAATTATCCGGGGTGAGGACCGCGAAGAGTTCAAACGGATGATGCAGGAAATCGGGGAGCCGATTCCAGAGAGTGAGACGGTGACAACTGTAGACACCGCGGTCGCATTCGCAAATAAAATCGGCTTTCCGGTTATCGTGCGTCCCGCCTATACACTTGGTGGTGCAGGTGGCGGATTTGCAAATGATGAAGAAGAACTGCGCATCGTAGCAAAACGAGGACTAAATGCAAGCCCGATTAATCAGGTGCTCATCGAACGTAGCATTAAAGGCTGGAAAGAGATTGAGTATGAAGTCATGCGGGATGCGAATGATACATGCATTATCGTATGCAATATGGAGAACTTCGATCCGGTCGGTGTGCATACGGGGGACTCTATCGTTGTGGCGCCTTCACAAACATTGACGGATCGCCAGTATCAGATGCTGCGCTCTGTAGCCTGCAAGGTTATTCGCGCCCTCGGTGTCGTAGGTGGTTGTAATATTCAATACGCGCTTGACCCTTATAGCGACAAATACTACCTGATTGAAGTCAACCCGCGTGTGAGCCGTTCTTCAGCGCTTGCATCGAAAGCGACCGGTTATCCGATCGCACGCACGGCGGCAAAGCTGGCGCTTGGTTATCACCTTGATGAGGTAGTGAATCCAATTACTGGCTATACGTATGCCAGCTTTGAACCGGCGATTGATTATGTCGTAGCAAAAATTCCACGCTGGCCATTCGATAAATTCCCACATGCTGACCGTGAACTCGGCACGCAGATGAAGGCGACCGGTGAGGTCATGTCGATAGATCGCACGCTCGAAGGAGCGCTCTTGAAAGGCATCCGCTCGTTGGAAATCGGTGTGCAGCACTTGGAGCTGCCATATGTAAAAGACGCAAGCGAAGAAGAAATGGAAAACGAACTCACGCAAGCGACCGATCAACGTATTTTTTATATTGCTGAGGCACTGCGTCGCGGTATGAGCGTGGAGGAGCTGCATAAGAAAACGGAAATCGACTACTTCTTCCTGAATGCGTTGGCTCGGATTATCGAGCTTGAAAATACAATGAAGGAAGTGCGCTGGCGTAAAATGACGCCTGAACTGTTAAAGGAAGCAAAGCTGCGTGGCTTTGCAGATAGCATGATTGCAAGCCTGTGTGGGGTAAGCTTCGAAGAAGTGCGTGCCCGTCTGAAAGAGTGGAGCATAAGTCCGGCTTATAAGCTAGTGGATACGTGTGCGGCTGAATTCGTCGCTTCTACTCCTTATTATTATTCGACATGGCAGGGACGCGACGAGGTGCCGATCACAACGGATGGCAGGAAAGTACTTGTTCTCGGTTCCGGTCCGATCCGTATCGGTCAGGGGATTGAATTCGATTATTGTTCCGTACACGCGGCGAAAGCGTTACGCAAGCAGGGCATCTCTGCCGTCATTATTAATAACAATCCAGAGACGGTTTCTACGGACTACAATACGGCGGACCAACTGTATTTCGAACCGCTTGCATTGGAGGACGTATTAAATGTAATTGAAAAAGAACAGGTAGACGGTGTTATGGTTCAGTTTGGCGGCCAAACCGCAATTAACCTGGCTGATAAGTTAAAGAAAGCTGGTGTACACGTCTATGGTACGTCGGTAGAAGCTATCGATATGGTAGAGGATCGCGAATTGTTCTATCAGATGCTACGTCAGCTGAATATCCCGCACATTCCAGGAGAAGGGGTAAACAGTCAGCAAGGTGCACATCTTGTTGCAGAAGAGTTGGGCTATCCGGTACTTATCCGTCCGTCTTACGTTATCGGCGGACGCGGAATGGCAGTAATTCATAATCCGGAAGAGCTGGATCAGTATTTTGCGGATTGGAATCGATATACTTCATCAAGTGCGCTGTTCCCGCTGTTAATTGATAAATACGTATCCGGTATGGAAGTGGAAGTCGATGCGGTTTGTGACGGTGAAGATATACTTATACCAGGCATCTTCCAGCACATTGAGCGGGCCGGTGTGCATTCGGGTGATAGTATGGCGATTTTCCCGTCGCCGCACCTGACCGATGCGCAGCGTGAAGAGATTTGCCGTAGCGCTGCATTGATTGCGAAAGAAATGAAAGCATGCGGGTTGATTAACATTCAGCTTGTTATCGATACAGAAGGAACTATTTATGTATTAGAGGTAAATCCACGTGCGTCTCGTACAGTGCCGATCGTCAGCAAGGTAACAGGGGTACCAATGGTGGCACTGGCAACACGAGCGCAAGTAGGCGAAAAGCTTAAGGATATGGGCTACGGTACCGGTATTCTGCCTCCTATTCCATTCTACGCTGTAAAAGGTCCGGTATTCTCCACGATTAAGTTGAACGGTGTGGACCCGGCACTCGGGCCAGAGATGAAATCGACCGGCGAAGTCATTGGATTGAGTTATTCGGTGGAAGAGGCGATCGCTAAGGCAATTGCCTGGAAGGAAGGCATATGTGACTGGCTAGAAGCGGGAGACACCATTCTACTGTCGCTCTCTGAACAGGACAAGGAACAATTCATTCCGCATATTCAAATGCTAAAAGAATTGGATATCAAAATTATCGCTACGCCGGGTACGGCGACACTATTACAAGAAAACGGGGCAAATGTACAGGAGATTGTAGAAACGCAGGAGCGCGTAAAAGCGATCTGTGGAGAATGCGATGTGAAAGCGTTCGTGAATACGCCAACGCTTGGCAATAAGCGCGGGCGTCTAGGCTTCGAACTCCGTCAACTGGCGCTATCACTTAATATTCCATGCTTCACGTTCCTGGACACTTTCGCTTCATACCTTGAGGTGCATGGATACAAAGAGAGCGATGCAGTTGACCTGGGAGAATATCTGCAGGGGGCGAAACGAAAGGAGTTAGTTAAATAATGGTAGTAGTAGATCAATTGAAAGGAAGAGACTTTCTTTGTCTCTCCGATTATACAAAAGAAGAAATCCTGTATCTACTCGACTTGGCTGCAAAGCTGAAAGAGGAGCAAAAACAGGGCACTCCGCATCCGCACCTGCAAGGCAAAACTCTGGGTATGATTTTCGATAAAGCTTCAACCCGTACACGCGTCTCCTTCGAAGTAGGAATGTACCAACTGGGCGGCATGGCAATGTTCATGAGTGGCCGTGACCTGCAAATTGGCCGTGGCGAACCGATTCCAGATACAGCGCAAGTATTGTCCCGCTATATCGACGGGATTATGATCCGCACATTCTCGGATACAATGGTGAAGGAACTGGCAGAATATGCCTCTATTCCAATTATTAACGGATTAACTGACCTGCAGCATCCGTGTCAGGTGATGGCAGATTTCCAGACGATTATCGAGCATAAAGGTAAGCTGGAAGGGCTGAAGCTGGCATATGTAGGCGACGGCAACAACATGACGCATTCGTTAATGATCGGCGCCGCAAAAGTTGGTATGGATGTAGCAGTAGCTTCACCGGAGGGCTATCAGCCGGATGCCGGTGTAACAGAGATGACGCGTGCATTTGCCGATGAGACCGGTGTGAATGTACTGGTGACGACCGACCCGGCGGAAGCAGTAGCGGATGCCGACATTGTGTATACGGATGTATGGGCAAGCATGGGACAGGAAGCTGAACAGCAGGAGCGTTTACAGAAATTTGCCGGATTTGAAGTGAATGAGGCGCTGATGCAGAAGGCGAGACCGGATGCGCTCTTTATGCACTGCCTTCCAGCGCACCGAGGGGAAGAAGTATCTGCGGGCGTCATCGATGGACCGCGTTCTGTTGTATTCGACCAGTCGGAGAATCGCCTGCACGCACAGAAAGCTATTCTGGTTGCAGTAATGAAATAATATAAAGCAGAACACCCCCGAACTCAATGGAACCGGGGGTGTTCTGTTATTGTGTTAGCCTTGCGCAGAGGCTTTATGTTCGATGCTTTCCAAGGCTTGCTGCACTGTTGCGAAAGTTTTGAGGTCTGATAAATTAATTCCCAGCCGTACCGCTGTCTCAGCTAGCGCAGGACGAATGCCTGTGATAATAGCTTCGATGCCAAGCAAGCGTAGCGTGGCGGTGATTTGAAAAAGGTGATGGGTGACAAAAGAATCGATAATCTGAATACCCGAGAAATCGTTTTCATACATAAAATGGAAAAAAGAAAGAAAACGAAAACAAAGAGTTGTTTCCGCTTTCGGGATGAGGAACCGGATATTATTGAGGTGGACGAGGAATTTTTGTCGGTCTGTTGACGGTCTTAATTTCTTTTTTTATATTGCCAAGCTCAATCTCAAAGTGATCAAGACGATGATGCAGCGACTTCAGTTCCTGGAGTACTTCGTGCAGCAGAGCGCGGTTCTCGCGTTGATATTCCTCCTGAGGATCGAGGCGGGTTGGCACCCGTTCCATGCTGTATCGTACGTGCGTTTTTACTTTTACCGCGAATGAAACGGCATACTTATCGCCGGTTACTTCTTCCATCGCGTCTTCGAGAACCTGTTTTAGGCGCGTCTCCAGCCATTGGCGTGTAAATTCGTTCTCTGCATTAATCGCAATCGTTTTCTTTTTGGCATCGAACCGTTGAACGGTCAGACCTTTAATCCATGTTTCAAAGCTGGAGCGGGACATCTTTTTTTGTAGCAGTTCCAGCGTGTCCCTCCATATTTCCTCCATTGTTTTCATAAGCGCTTCGTCCTCGCTTTTGTCAGTTTCTATACATATCGGCTGGAAATTCCTTGTATTGAAAGAAAGTGAAGGAAAAGGTAGAAAAGTCATGAGAAACACAGTAAGACGTGTCGGTATTGTCCTATCTATGGCCCTTATTACAGCCGTCATCTAGGTGCAGACAACTAATGGGAGGATTGCCTGGTCCCAGGACTTTATGGGAGAAACAAAGAGGTGGAACTTTATTATAGAGGTTTTTCACCTCTTCCTATATGATGAAATAAAGGTTGGATTATCATAAGACACACTTTGCCCATGTTGTAATGGAGTCGAAGAAAGGGATGAGCAACCATGTGGAAACAAGTGCCAAAAAAAGAACTTGAAAAAAGAAAAGTGCCAATAGAACAATTGCGTACCTCAACCCCTCCAGAAGCATTTCCGTGTGAAACGACGGAGCAAATTGAACCATTAAAGGAAGGGATTATTGGACAGGACCGTGCCGTACATGCGATGGAATTTGGTCTGAAGATAAAGAAGGCAGGCTATAATCTGTATGTAGCAGGGCCTCCGGGTACCGGGAAGGCCACTTACACTCAGGCTAAAGCAAAGCAGGCAGCCAAGGGTAAGCCGACACCTAAGGATTGGTGTTACGTATATAATTTTTTACATCCTGACCACCCGCTCGCGCTATCATTTCCGGCAGGTGAAGGAAGAGAATTCAAGGCGCGTATGGATACGCTGTTGCAGGACATCGAACGGGAAATCAGGAAAACATTTGCCGGAGAAGAGTATCAGAAAAGCCGACGGGAGCGGATGCAAAACTTTGAAAAGAAGGCGCAGGAACGGTGGAAGGAACTGGATGAACTGGCGCGTGAGCTGAATTTTTCGCTAGAGCGTACGGGAGAGGGTGGCATTGCGACGATTCCTCTGTTGTTCGGTAAGCCAATTAGCAATGAAGAGTTTAATCGGCTGCCTGAGGTGTCACGTCAAGAAATTAAAGAGAAGAGTAAGCGTCTAGAACAACAGGTTACTGAATCTGTGAGACAGATTCAATTATTGGAAAAAGAAGTTGAGCAGGAGATAGCCCAGCTTGATAAGGAGTCGGTTCGCCATGCGCTGGTTCCATTGTTTCGGCCAGTGATTGACGAATATACAGATGAGAAGGTGCAGAAGTATCTTCGAGAGTACGAATACGATGTAACTCAGAACCACGGCTTTTTTAAAGAAGAAACTGGTGAAAGTAATCCAATGGCCCGCCTGCTGCAGCGTAATGAAGAGAACAATCTGCTGCGCTATAAAGTGAATCTGCTGGTGGATAACGATACATTGTCTGGAGCACCGGTTGTATTTGAAAACAATCCTACGTATTACAATTTGTTCGGTCGAGTAGAGTATCGCAGTACGTTCGGTACGATGACGACGGATTTCACAATGATAAAGCCGGGTGCGTTGCATATGGCGAACGGCGGATACTTACTCGTACAGATTGCAGAATTGTTACGCAATCCGCTTTCCTGGCATGTATTGAAACGGATGCTAAAAACCGAGAGCATGCGTATTGAGAACGTATCAGAAGAGCATGGGCTAATTGCGACAAGCGGTTTGAAGCCGGAAGCGATTCCACTGGATGTAAAAGTTATTCTGCTGGGAAGTCCATATATCTATCATGTATTATCAGAATTGGATGAAGATTTTCCGAAGTTATTTAAGGTAAAGGTTGAATTCGATACAGATATGAAGAAGGATAAGCGACACTACCATGAATTTGCTGCGTTCGTTCGAAGCTACTGCGAAAAAGAGAAGTTGCTTCCATTTCATCGCTCTGCATTGGCGGCGTTATTAGACTACAGTACGCGACTAGCGGGCGATCAGCGTAAGCTGACAACGAACTTCCATAATCTCTCTCGCTTGCTGGTAGAAGCGAGCTTTTGGGCGGAAGAAGCAGGAGCGGCTATTGTAGTGGCGGAGCATGTTCACCAGGCGCTCGAAGAACAAGAGTACCGTGCCAACCGCATGGATGAGAAGATGCGAGAGCTTATCGAGGAAGGAACGATTATGGTCGATGTAGCTGGAGAGAAAGTGGGCCAGATTAATGGATTGGCCGTGCTGCAAACAGGCGATTATGCATTTGGCCAGCCGCATCGGATTACCGCGCGTACATTCATTGGACGTCAGGGGATTATTAATATTGAACGTGAGACATCGCTAAGCGGACAGTTCCATCATAAAGGACTGCTTATTTTGAGCGGATATCTGGCAGGCAATTTTGCGCAGGATAAACCGCTACCACTATCAGCAAGCATTACGTTTGAGCAGACATACAGTCGGATTGACGGGGATAGCGCCTCTAGTACTGAGTTGTATGCTCTCCTATCTTCTCTTTCGGATATTCCGATTCGTCAGGGAATTGCAGTTACAGGTTCGGTTAATCAGTTCGGTGAAATCCAGCCAATCGGTGGTGTGAATGAAAAGATCGAAGGTTTTTTCATGGTATGCCAGGCGATCGGTCTAAGTAGCGAGCAAGGTGTCATCATTCCGCACCAAAATGTAAAAAACTTGATGTTACGTACGGAAGTTGTCGAAGCGGTTCGTGCTGGGCAATTTCATATTTGGCAGGTACGTACCATTGAGGAAGGAATTGAAATTTTAACCGGTGTGTGCGCTGGAACTGCCGACAATCACGGTGGATACGAGCAGGGAACGCTGTTCGGACAAGTCAGCAGGCGCCTTGCACAGATGTCCTCTTCCATTAAAGAAGACACGGCCGATCTGGTTATTGATGTGGACGCCCAAGCTATGCAGAAGCTTATTGAATCTGACAAAGAAGACAAGGGCTGATAAATTAAATGTAAATTTTTCTCTGGCGCACAATCTTTTTTAAAAAAAGGTATTGAATTTTTATTAATAAAGATGCATAATGTTGCATAGAAAATAAATTGTGTGCGAGGCACGAAGGGAAGGATTTACATTATGGCAAAAGAAAAAGTGGTTTTGGCCTATTCAGGCGGTTTAGATACATCTGTAGCAATCAAATGGCTTCAAGAAACATATAACTATGACGTTATCGCGGTAGCGCTGGACGTCGGCGAAGGCAAGGATCTTGATTTCGTCCGCGACAAAGCTTTGCAAGTCGGTGCGATTAAATCATACGTGGTAGATGCTAAGGATTTGTTTGCTGATGAATTTGTTTTACCGGCCTTGAAAGCAAACGCTATGTACGAAGGCAAATATCCGGTTGTATCTGCGCTGTCCCGTCCACTGATTGCCAAAGTGCTCGTAGACATTGCACAAGAAGAAGGTGCCGTAGCCGTAGCGCATGGTTGCACGGGTAAAGGGAATGACCAGGTGCGTTTCGACGTATCTATCACAGCATTGAATCCGGATCTTAAAATCGTGGCACCGGTACGCGAATGGGGCATGAGCCGTGATGAAGAGATTAAATATGCGGAAGAGCACAATATTCCGATTCCGGTTAATTTAGATAATCCATATAGCATTGATCAGAACCTGTGGGGGCGTGCATGTGAGTGCGGCGAGTTGGAAAATCCGTGGAATGAGCCACCGAAGGGCGCATACGATTTGACGAACCATCTTGAAGATACACCGGATGTGCCGGAAGAAATCGAAATCGAATTCGTTCAAGGTAAGCCGGTTGCATTGAATGGTCAGCAAATGAAGCTGTCGGAAATGATTCTCGAACTTAATAAAATTGCGGGCAAGCATGGAGTGGGCCGTATTGACCATGTGGAGAATCGTTTGGTCGGCATCAAATCGCGTGAAGTATATGAAGCACCGGGCGCCATTACGCTTATTCTAGCGCATCGTGAACTGGAGTTCTTGACGCAGCCACGTGAAGTAGCGCAATTTAAGCCGATTGTGGAGCAAAAAATCTCTCAGGTCATTTATGAAGGTCTGTGGTTCTCGCCAATTATGAATGCGCTGGACGCATTCGTAGAGGAAACGCAAAAGTTTGTAACAGGTACTATCCGTGTGAAGCTGTTCAAAGGCCACGCTATCGTAGTCGGAAGAAAATCTGCTTCGTCTCTGTATGACGAGAACCTGGCTACGTATGGAACGGAAGATACGTTTGACCATCAGGCAGCTATCGGCTTCGTTAAGCTGTGGGGCTTGCAGACGAAAGTTTTCGTACAAACAAACAAAGATCAGTTGGATCATACGCCGAAAGCGGTTGTTATCGATAAAAAAGAAGCGATCGAGCAAGCGTAATCGTATAGAACGGAAAAAGCAGTCAGAGAGGGGGGGAGGCGTTCTCCTGTCCGGTGTGCCGGAAGGGGGAACGCCTATATTCATGAAGTTATGGGGCGGTAGGTTCACCAAAGCAACAGATAAGCTCGTAGAAGAATACACGGCATCCATCCAGTTCGACCAGCAGCTGTGGAGGGAGGACATTACCGGAAGCCTGGCGCATGTATCGATGCTTGGCAAATGCGGCATTATTGGCGAAGACGAAGCATCGGCTATCGCAGATGGGCTTAAGAAGGTCGCCGCTATGATCGAAGCCGGGGATGTTGAGTTTAACGTAGAAAACGAAGACGTACATATGAATGTCGAGAGGTTGCTGCTCGAGCAAGTCGGAGCCGTCGGGGGCAAATTACACACCGGACGTAGCCGTAACGATCAGGTGGCTACCGACATGCATCTGTATCTGCGTGCGCGCGTCGTCGAAATCGTTGATCTGGTTGCAAAAGTACAGGAGGCGCTATTAGAGCAGGCACAGGCTAATACAGATACCATTCTTCCTGGCTATACGCATCTGCAGCGTGCGCAGCCTATTCTGTTTGCTCATCATCTGATGGCTTACTACTCCATGTTGCAGCGTGATGCGGAACGGTTGATGGATAGCTGGAAACGCATCAATGTTCTGCCTCTGGGCGCGGGTGCGCTGGCGGGTACGACATTTCCGATCAATCGCGAATATGTAGCTGAGTTGCTCAAATTTGATGCGGTATATACGAACAGCCTAGATGCGGTTAGTGACCGTGATTTTATTGTTGAATTCCTGTCGAATGCATCGCTGCTCATGGCACATCTGTCGCGTTTGTGTGAAGAGCTTATTCTATGGATGAGTGACGAGTTTGACTTTGTAGAATTGGATGACGCTTTCTGTACGGGATCGAGCATTATGCCGCAGAAGAAGAATCCGGACGTGGCCGAGCTGGTCCGTGGCAAAACGGGACGCGTATACGGCAACCTTATCGGTCTCTTGACGGTCCTGAAAGGTTTACCTCTTGCATATAACAAAGATATGCAAGAAGATAAAGAAGGTATGTTCGATACAGTTGCGACCTTGCATGGCGCATTGTCTTTATTTGCACCGATGATTCGCACGATGAAAGTAAAGAAAGACAATATGCGTCAAGCCGTGGCGCAGGATTTCTCCAATGCAACCGATCTGGCGGACTATCTTGTCGGCAAAGGATTGCCGTTCCGTCAGGCTCATGAAGTAGTCGGAAAAAGTGTGCTGTACTGCATTGAGCAGGGAAAATATCTGCTTGATCTGAGCCTGGATGAATACAAGCAGTTTTCCGAGCTGTTTGAAGCTGATATTTATACTGCTCTCGATCCAGAGAACGTTGTTAATGCCCGTAACGTATTGGGTGGTACGGCGAAAAATCAGGTGGAAATTCAGGTAGCGAATGCGTCCGTTTCGCTTACGCATACACAGCAATGGGTTGAGGAGCATTTGCAAAGAATCGATGTTCATCTTCTGTAAAACAGAAGAAACGAAAGCATATGAGAGAAATAAAGATTATCATTGAGTTCATCCTCTTTCATAAGAAGGGGATGTTTTTTTTGCAAGAAAATTGTCGAAAATAATGTGCTATAATTCATGCGTTTTGCTCGACAAATGGTATAATAGAAAAGGTGTTTATTGTTGAATGATGTCATTTCCACGGAAATAATAGAAAAAAAATGTAGTTTGGGTGATGTGTTTGATAGAAATGCAGGATGTATGGAAAACGTATCCGAACGGAACCGTAGCACTCCAGGGAATTGACGTCCATATTAAAGACGGCGAATTCGTTTATGTCGTCGGTCCAAGTGGTGCCGGAAAATCAACGTTCATTAAGTTGATGTACCGCGAAGAGAAGTCGACAAAAGGGGAAATCGTTATCAACGGCTCTCATATTAGCCGATTGAAAGAGCGATACATTCCTCATATGCGACGTAAGATTGGTGTCGTATTTCAAGACTTTAAGCTGCTTCCGAAGCTGACAGTCTATGAAAACGTCGCATTTGCTATGGAAGTTATCGAAGCGCCAAAGAAGGAGATTAAACCGCGTGTAATGGAAGTGCTTGAGCTTGTAAGGCTTAAACATAAAGCACGTTCGTTACCGGACCAGCTATCCGGCGGGGAGCAGCAGCGTGTGGCAATTGCCCGCGCCATTGTAAATAACCCGGATTTAATTATTGCGGATGAGCCGACCGGTAACCTGGACCCGGAGACTTCAATGGATATTATGCAAACACTGCTTGATATCAACAAGCGGGGTACGACCGTGATTATGGCGACGCATAACAAAGAAATCGTAAACAACGTCCGCAAGCGTGTAATTGCTATCGAAGCGGGACGAATTGTACGGGATGAGCAGAAGGGGGAATACGGCTATGAAGACTAGCACGATTGCCCGCCATCTGCGAGAAGGGTTCAAGAATCTGGGCCGGAATGGCTGGATGACGTTTGCTTCAGTTAGTGCGGTTACGATTACGCTGTTAATTCTCGGCGTCTTTTTATTGTTGGCAATGAATATTCAGCACCTTGTCCAGACCGTAGAGAAGCAAGTAGAGATTCGCGTCTCACTTGACGTAACGGCTGATCAGGCGACGGCGAAAAAGGTAGAAGGCGAACTTAGAAAATTGTCTGATGCCGCTGAAGTGACGTTTGTTCCCAAGGCGGAAGGCCTTCAGAATTTGAAAAAAAGCTTTGGCGAGAAAGGCGCATTGTTTAATGGATTGGAAAAAGAGAATCCGTTGCCAGACTCGTTTATCGTCAAAGCAAAAACGCCTCAGCAGACCGGATCATTGGCCCAGAAGATTCAGAAAATCGACGGTGTGAAGAAGGTTAACTATGCTGAGCAGACAACGAAAAAGCTATTTGCGATAACCGATGTTGTCCGTTTGGTCATCGTCGCATTTATTATCGCGCTGGCGTTTACTGCCATGTTCTTGATTGCCAACACGATTAAACTGACGATCGTAGCGCGTCGCCGCGAAATTGAGATTATGAAGCTAGTTGGTGCGACCAATGGATTTATCCGCTGGCCTTTCTTTGTTGAAGGTGCATTGATGGGGATTCTTGGAGCATTGTTACCGATCGCGATTTTAACTTTTGGATATGGCTATTTAGTAGATTTCGTCGAGCAACAGCTGGCGTTATACTTCTTAAATCTATTACCATTGTATCCACTTGCGCTGAAGATTTCGCTTATACTTCTCGGAATCGGTGCGTTCATCGGTGTGTGGGGAAGCTTAATGTCCGTACGACGGTTTTTGCGTATATAAAGTAAAAATTATAGAACCTGGGGAGGAAAAAATGGCGAAGAAGTTCCTGATTCCGCTGGCAGCCACCATTCTATTTACCGGACTTACCCCGGCGGTCGGCCAAGCCGATCAAGTTTCCAATGTGCAAAAGGAAATTGATAGAATTAAAAAAGAAAGTCAAGCGGCAAAAGGCAAAATCAGTGCAATCAATCAGCAAATCAACAGTGTTCAGGCTCAGCAGCAATCGACCAAAGAAGACATCATGAGCATTGACCTTAAGATGAACGAAACACAGGCGAAAATCCAAGAACTCGATAAAAAAATTGAAGAGACGACCGCTAGTTTAAAAGAAGCAGCGAAACAGCTTCAGGAAGCCATTATCCGTGTAGAAAAACGGGACAAACTATTGAAAACACGTGTTTCCGCTATCTATGAGGCCGGAGATATTTCTTATCTAGAGGTTCTGCTTGGTTCGCAGGATTTCAGCGACTTCCTTGAGCGCTTAGATGCCGTGAAGTCTATCGTGGATCAAGATGTGACCATTTTAGAAGACAATAAACGCGACCGCGATATTATCGCAGAGAAGAAGAAACAAATCGAAGAACAATTGAAAAGCTTAAAAGCAATGCAAGCGGAAGCCCAACAGCTGGCAGACCAATTGGAAGCACAAAAGCAAGAGCGGGAACGTATCCTCAAAGAGCTGGAGAAGCAGGAAGGGGAACTGCTGGAGATTAAGGAGGAGCAGGAGAAAGCTTCGCTTGAGCTGGTCAATCAATTGCAGGCAAAAATTGAAGAACAGCGCCGCGCTGAAGAGGAGCGCCGCCGTGCTTCCTCGTCGGATGCGGGAAGCTGGTCTCCGCCACCGGTTCACTCCGGGGGACAATTCGTGCAGCCGGTTAGCGGACGTATTTCTTCTCCGTTTGGGTACAGGGTACATCCGATTCTCCATACGCGTAAATTCCATGATGGTACGGACTTCGCAGCTCCACAAGGAACGCCGATTTATGCGGCCGCAGAGGGCGTTGTAGCATCGGCAGGTTATATGAACGGTTATGGCAATACGGTTGTTATTTATCACGGAAACGGATTAAGTACATTGTACGGCCATATTCGCCATGGCGGCATTGTAGTATCCGAGGGACAATCGGTAAGCGCGGGACAGAAGATTGCGGAAGTCGGTTCTACAGGCCGTTCTACAGGGCCGCACCTGCACTTTACGGTTATCAAAAACGGTCAAAAAGTTGATCCGATGTCATACTTGCGTTAATTTCGATATGGCGGATATATCTTGGATATATCCGCCATATACTATGTAGAGACTAAAAAGTGCTAGAATAGAAAAAGTAAGAAAGAAACTGGAGTTTAACATACAAAGGTGGTGCTTGCATTTGTATATAAAACGCCGCACATTTTTTATTATCACGCTTGTGCTTGTATTTTCTACGAGCATCGTGACGCTTGCGGCCGCGAAATTTTTCGGACAGGCTTCCGGTGCGCGAGGAAACGCGCCACAGGGTGATGACGCCCAGCAACAGTCGAGCCAGAATCCCGATATGGCGAAAGTGTATGAAGCTTACCAATTAATAGAGAACACGGCGCTTGAAAAGCAAGATAAGACGAAGCTGATAGACGGTGCGATTGAAGGGATGGTCAAGACGCTGGACGATCCGTTCTCGGATTACATGAACCAGAAAGAGACCAAGGACTTCAACTCTTCACTGCAGTCTACATTTGAAGGTATTGGTGCAGAAGTGACGCTCAAGAATGAGAAAGTTACGATTGTTTCTCCATTTAAAGGTTCACCTGCGGAGAAAGCCGGATTGCGTCCAGAGGATCAGATCCTGAAAGTAAACGGAAAAAGCTTGCAAGGATTGAGCTTAAGCGATGCTGTCATGCATATTCGTGGCCCGAAAGGAACGAAGGCCGAACTTGAGATTATGCGCCCGGGATTATCTGATCCGCTTCATGTGACCGTCGTACGTGACGACATTCCAGTAGAGACGGTATATAGTGAAACGGTAGAGCGAAACGGTAAGAAGTACGGAAAGCTAGAGGTTACGCAGTTCTCTCAAGATACGGCTAAGCATTTTACTACCGAGTTGAACAAGCTGGAGAAGCAGGGGATTAGCGGGCTGATTGTTGATGTGCGCGGCAATCCAGGTGGTCTTCTGGATTCGGTAGTAGAAATTGGCAACCTGCTTATACCGAATAAAGGTGTTATTTTACAGGTGCAGTATAGCGACGGCAAGAAAGAGGTATTTCGTTCCGAGAAAGGCGAAGCCAAGTATCCGGTTGTCGTACTAACGGACAAAGGTAGCGCCAGTGCTTCGGAGATTCTTGCTGGAGCCTTGCAGGGAAGCGGCTATAAAGTGATCGGTACCCAATCATTCGGAAAAGGTACCGTACAAAACACAATGCCGCTTGAGGATGATAGTCAGTTGAAAATTACGGTCGCCAAATGGCTGACCCCAGACGGAACGTGGATTCATAAGAAAGGGATCACGCCGGATGTGAAAATCGAACAGCCTGACTATTTTAAAGCAGCTCCGCTACCGGATAAGGTAGAATTGAAACGCGATATGAACGGTTCTGATGTGAAGAATCTACAGTTAATTCTCAAAGGACTGGGGCAGTCACCAGGAAGGTTGGACGGGTATTTCGATAACCGGACCGAGATGGCGGTGAAAACATTTCAAAGCCTGCATCAGTTGCCTGTGACCGGTAAAGTGGATAAGAAGACGGCAGGCGCTATGCAGGAAGAGTTGATTAAGCGGATTCAAGATCCGAAGAATGATTTACAGCTTCAGGCAGCAATTGAAGTTATATCCAAGGAAGCAAATTAAGAATTAGGCAGGGTTCGTCCCGTCGTTTGTAGAATTGTACAACCACGGCCTTTATGTCGTGGTTTTTTCTTTCTATAATAGAGTAAAGGGAAGCAAAGATTTTTTGCCGAATGATAAAAAGAGAAAACAGGCGTATGTGTTGCTCGATTTTAGATTCGGAGGATAGGAAATGGATGATTGGTCAGGATTGATTCTCGATTTGTTGATACAAATTCCGCAGTTTTTAATAAGCCCTGCTCTCTATATATTTGCGTTGCTACTATTCTGGGCGTATCGCAAGCAAATTGTGCAGGAGCGAAAGCTATTTCATGCCCGGGTAACCTCAGGCATGGGTGAGCTGGTACGTGCATTGCTGTTTGGTGCAGTAGCCGGCCTAGGTGTCTCTATTGTGCTTCTGGTACTTGGAGTAACGCCCTCGTACTATGATATTGTTTTGCTATGGGTGTTGAGCGGCGTGCTTGCGTTGCTGAACATTCGCTTCTTGTCCTTTGCGTATAGCGGAGGTCTGCTGTCCGTACTATCCGTACTGGCTCGGTTCGTCTCTGTAGATGGCCTGAACGGTTGGAGTAAGACTATACTTGTTTGGGTGCAGGAAGTGAATATTCCAGCCATTCTGGCGTTGGTCGCTGTTCTGCACATTGCGGAAGGTATTCTGGTACGTGCCATACCGAAGCAGGGACTGTCGCCCATACTCATCAAAAGCGAGCGTGGCCGCGTTGTTGGAGCATACGAGATTCAAAAATATTGGCTTGTTCCACTGGTGCTGTTCGTGACAGGAGACGCGTCCGGCGCGTATGTACCGAATGAGGCAGGATGGTGGCCGCTATTTTATGCAGGCGCAGCGGTATTGAGTCTGCTCCCAGTTCCGGCCGTGACCGGATACGCAGATTTGGCTGTGTTATCCACGCCACAGGACAAAACAAGGCAGACCGGTAAAATGATTGTCTGGTTCGGCTTAGCGCTGCTCGTATTAGCATATCTGGGAACACTGTGGCTTCCCATTGCTGTATTCGGCAGTATTCTGTCGCTTATCGGGCATGAAGCGCTACGCATCTATGGAGGATGGAAGCGCCGTGTCCATACGCCACTGTACGTTCAGCTGAAGAAGGGCGTCCGAGTACTTGCGGTTGTGCCGGGAAGTCCTGCAGATGAGATGGAAATCGTGACAGGTGATGTAATTATTCGGGTGAACGGAAACGAAATCAACAGTAAAGAAGAAATTTACCCGGCGTTGCAGCAGCAGTCTGCTTTCTGTAAAATGGAAGTAATGAACAAAGAAGGACATATCAAATACGTTCAGCGTTCCGTGTATCAGGGAGACCACCATCAATTGGGGCTTATCGTAGCACCAGATGCTTCGGCGGACGAGTATGTGGAACAAGGGTACAGGCGGCTGTTCGGATTGTTCCGCAGGATACGGACACGTCATAACGCTGAAACGGCTGAGATGCCCCTCGAGCAGGGAAAGGATGTATCATTATGATTTTGAATTACGTTATTGCGCTGATTGTTCCATTTATTCTCGCGGCTGTCATCTCCCGCGTATCGCTGAATATATGGGTAGGAGCCATCGCGACGCTTGGCATTATGATGGCTGCTTTCAACGGACCTTATCAGCCTCTGCCCGTCATCCTGCTTGGCGTAGTCAGTGGACTTTCCGGCACATATGCTGGATACCGATGGATTCGCGGAATTAGTTTAACGAAATAAGACAGTGTAAAGATGGAGATAGCGAAGTAGGAGCTGCCGGTGCGTTAAGTTGGCAGCTTTTTCTTTATGAATATTCACATCTGTTGGAACGGATAACTGTTTAGCACACGTTGTTGCTGTATATCCCGGATAATTAACGCCCTTGGTTAAAGGTATATAATGGAAAAAATGATAAATAAGCTACTTAACCTGAGGTGATAGGAGTGCCTGTCATTGAACATATGATAGAAATACATGCGCCGATTGGCGTATGTTTTGATTTGGCAAGACATGTGGAAGTGCATACGAAGACAGTAGGAAAAACAAGAGAAAGAGCAGTAGCTGGGATTACGGAGGGGCTTCTGCAATTGGGAGATACCGTAACATGGGAAGCCATCCATTTTGGCATCCGGCAAAGGCTTACCGCCAAAATCATAGAAATGGACCCCCCTTATCGTTTTATAGATGTAATGGTAAAAGGCTTTGAAAAGCTTAACGAACCTACGTTCGAAAAAAATTCTGGAAAGCATATGTTCGCATATCCGATTGTGATATAATGAAATGCAGCATTAATAACGAAGGAATGGTGAAACCTTGGAAAAGCTGAAGAAAAAGTTCGAGCTTGTCTCCGAGTATCAACCGCAGGGGGACCAGCCTACAGCCATAGAGAAGTTGTCAGACGGGATTTTGCAGGGTAAGAAGCATCAAACATTGCTTGGGGCGACGGGAACGGGAAAAACGTTCACCATGGCCCACGTTATCAATAAAGTTCAGAAACCTACGCTCATCATTGCCCACAACAAGACGCTCGCAGCACAGCTTACCAGCGAGTTCAAGGAATTTTTCCCAAACAACGAGGTCGGATACTTCGTAAGCTACTACGACTACTATCAGCCTGAAGCCTACATTCCCCAATCAGATACGTACATCGAGAAGGATGCCAGCATCAATGAAGAAATTGACAAACTCCGTCACTCCGCCACTAGTGCGTTGTTCGAGCGCGAGGATGTTATTATTGTTGCGAGCGTATCCTGCATTTACGGTTTGGGATCACCGCAGGAATATGGTTCACTGCTATTATCCTTGCGACGTGGTATGGAGAAGAATCGTGACGATATACTGCGTAAGCTGATTGATATTCAATATGATAGAAACGACATCAACTTTACACGCGGTACATTTCGTGTGCGTGGCGACGTTGTAGAGATTTTTCCGGCGTCCAATAGCGAACACGCAGTTCGTGTAGAGTTTTTTGGTGATGAGATTGACCGCATTACCGAAATTGATGTCCTGACTGGTGAGGTATTGGGTGAACGGGAACACGTCGCTATTTTCCCGGCATCCCACTATGTTACCGGACAGGATAAAATGCAGCGGGCTATTAAGAGTATTGAAGCAGAATTGGAAGAACAATTGGCCTATTTCAAAGCGGAAGGTAAGTTGCTAGAAGCGCAACGTCTGGAACAGCGGACCCGCTATGATATTGAGATGATGCAGGAGATGGGCTATTGTTCCGGCGTTGAGAACTATTCACGTCATCTGACCGGATTGCCAGCGGGAGCGATGCCGTATACACTGCTCGATTACTTCCCGGATGATTTTCTTATTATGGTGGACGAATCGCATATTACATTGCCGCAGGTTCGGGGTATGTACAATGGCGACAAGGCTCGTAAGGAAATGCTGATTAATCACGGCTTCCGCCTGCCATCTGCAGCGGATAACCGTCCGCTCAAATTCGAGGAATTCGAAAAGCATGTCCAACAGATTGTGTACGTATCGGCGACGCCTGGGCCGTATGAACTGGAGAAGACACCAGAGGTCGTAGAGCAGGTTATCCGCCCGACCGGTCTGCTCGACCCAACGATTGATATCCGTCCGTCCAAAGGGCAAATTGATGATTTGCTCGGTGAAATCAACGACCGAATCGCCAAGGGGGAGCGTGTGCTTGTCACGACGCTCACAAAGAAAATGTCAGAGGACCTGACCGATTATTTGAAAGAGGTTGGCATCAAAGTCCGTTATTTGCATTCCGACATTAAAACGATTGAACGAATGCAGATTATCCGCGATCTTAGGGTAGGAACGTTTGATGTGTTGATTGGAATCAACCTTTTGCGGGAAGGGTTAGATATACCAGAAGTCTCTCTTGTAGCGATATTGGATGCCGACAAAGAAGGCTTTCTACGTAACGAACGCTCGCTAATTCAGACGATTGGACGCGCAGCACGGAATGCGAATGGTCATGTTATTATGTATGCTGATAAGATGACGCACTCGATTGAGCGTGCCGTTGAAGAGACGAATCGCCGCCGTGAACGCCAGATAGCATACAATGAAGCACACGGTATTACGCCGCAAACGATCCGCAAGGCGGTTCGGGACGTTATCGAAGCGACGAAAGTTGCTGAAGAGCAGGAAGAATATTTGCCGCAGAAGGCGTACAGTAAGCTGAGCAAGAAAGAGAAGCAAGAAGTCATTGCGCGTCTTGAAGATGAGATGAAAGAATCGGCCCGTGGGCTGAACTTTGAACGTGCGGCTGAGCTGCGCGATTTAATTCTTGAGATGAAGGCGGAAGGATGAAGAACGAATGAGCCGCGAAAATATTATTATTAAGGGCGCGCGTGCCCATAACCTGAAAGACATAGACATAACCATCCCGCGCGATAAATTCGTCGTGCTGACCGGCCTGTCCGGTTCGGGAAAGTCTTCGCTTGCATTTGATACGATTTATGCGGAAGGACAGCGACGCTATGTCGAGTCGCTGTCCGCGTATGCACGTCAATTTCTGGGACAGATGGACAAGCCGGACGTCGATTCGATTGACGGTCTATCCCCGGCGATCTCTATCGACCAAAAAACGACGAGTCGTAACCCGCGTTCCACGGTAGGGACCGTTACGGAGATTTACGACTATCTTCGCCTTCTTTTTGCCCGTATCGGGCGACCGCATTGCCCGGAGCACGGGGTAGAAATTACGGCACAAACGGTTGAACAGATGGTAGACCGTATTCTCGGATATCCGGAACGAACAAGATTGCAGATTCTTGCTCCGCTTGTACAGGGCCGCAAAGGCGAGCATGTCAAGCTACTGGATGAAATCCGGACACAAGGATACGTCCGGGTACGTGTAGATGGAGAAGTACGGGATTTATCTGAAGAAATCAAGCTGGAGAAAAACAAGAAGCATTCTATTGAAGTAGTAATTGACCGGGTTGTCGTGAAGGATGGCATACAAAGCCGTCTAGCCGACTCGTTGGAGACTGCGCTTCGTTTGGCAGAAGGACGGGTGCTGGTCGATATTTTTGACCGGGAGGAACTGTTATTCAGCCAGAATCTGGCTTGCCCGATTTGTGGGTTTAGTATGCCGGACTTGGAGCCACGAATGTTCTCGTTTAACAGCCCGTTCGGTGCCTGCTCGAAGTGCGACGGATTGGGTAATCAACTGGAGGTTGATCCGGACCTTGTCGTGCCGATTACATCTAAGAGCATTAACGAAGGTGCATTGGAGCCTTGGAACAGTGCTACGTCAAATTATTACGAGCAAATTTTAACGTGCGTAGCTAAGCATTATGATATCGACATGGATAAGCCGTTCGAAGAACTGACTGAAGAACAGCGGAATGTATTGTTGTTTGGTAGCGGTAAAGAGAAGTTGCATTTCCGCTACAAAAGTGATTTTAGCACGACTGTGCGTGAAACGTATATGACGTTTGAAGGCGTGGTGAATAACGTAGCGCGTCGCTATCGGGAAACTGGTTCCGACCATGTGCGCCAGCAGCTTGAGCTGTATATGAGTCAGAAAAAGTGTCCGTCCTGCAAGGGGCACCGTCTGCGTCCTGAGGCGCTTGCAGTGTTGATTAACGAGAAAACGATCGCGTATGTTACCGATTTATCGGTGGCGGAAGCACACGAGTTTTTCAGCGGCCTTGAACTGACAGAAAAAGAACTGCAGATAGCTCGCCTGATACTGAAGGAAATTCAGGCACGTCTGCAATTTCTTATTGATGTTGGTCTTGATTATCTAACGATGAGCCGTTCAGCTGGAACATTGTCTGGTGGGGAAGCGCAGCGAATTCGTCTGGCGACGCAAATCGGCTCAAGCTTGATGGGTGTACTGTACATTCTCGACGAGCCAAGTATCGGTTTGCATCAGCGCGATAATGCGCGGTTGATTAAAACGCTGGAACATATGCGGAATCTCGGCAATACGCTCATTGTTGTAGAGCATGATGAAGATACGATGCTTGCAGCCGACCATATTATTGATATTGGACCAGGTGCGGGCATTCACGGAGGCCAAGTCGTGTCGCAGGGAACACCACAGGAAGTGATGGAGGATGAGAATTCGTTGACCGGTCAGTACTTGAGCGGACGTAAGTTCATCCCTGTACCGCTTGAGCGCCGCGAGCCGAACGGCAAGTGGATTAAGGTGCTTGGTGCAAAAGAGAACAATCTGAATAACGTTACATTAAAAGTGCCACTTGGTGTTTTTACATGCGTCACAGGGGTATCCGGCTCGGGAAAATCGACGCTTATTAACGAAATTCTACACAAAGCGCTTGCCCGTGAATTGCACAAGTCCAAACAGAAGCCCGGTTCCTTCCGTAAAATCGAAGGCATTGAGCATCTGGATAAAGTTATCGATATTGACCAGTCACCAATCGGGCGCACACCGCGTTCTAATCCGGCAACGTATACAGGAGTATTCGATGACATTCGAGACTTATTCGCACAGACGAATGAGGCAAAGATGCGTGGTTATCAAAAGGGGCGCTTCAGCTTTAACGTCAAAGGCGGAAGATGCGAAGCGTGCCGAGGTGATGGGATTATTAAAATTGAGATGCACTTCCTGCCTGATGTATACGTACCTTGCGAAGTATGTCACGGCAAACGGTATAATCGTGAAACGCTAGAGGTGCGTTATAAAGGCAAAAACATCTCGGATGTGCTCGAGATGACAGTGGAGGATGCGTTGGAATTCTTCAAGAACATTCCGCGTATTCATCGCAAGCTCCAAACCTTGTATGATGTCGGTCTCGGCTACATTACGTTGGGACAACCGGCTACTACATTATCGGGTGGAGAAGCGCAACGTGTTAAACTGGCATCTGAACTGTACCGCCGTAGTAACGGCAAGACATTGTATATTCTCGATGAGCCAACGACAGGTCTTCATATCGATGATATTGATCGTCTGTTGAAAGTGCTGCAGCGCCTTGTAGACGCCGGAGACAGCGTGCTGGTTATTGAACATAACCTTGACGTTATCAAAACCGCCGATCATATTATTGATTTAGGACCGGACGGAGGCAGTCGCGGCGGCATGATCGTTGCAGAAGGTACGCCGGAAGATGTGGTTACAGTTGCGGAGTCCTATACTGGACAGTTTCTTGCTCCAGTGCTTGCGCGCGATCGCAAGCGTTCTGAGGCCCGCTTGCAGATACAAAAGTAGTTCGGAAACTGGGGCGGTATAAGCTGTCCCAGTTTTTTTATTACCATATAGAAAGTAGACGTCGTTGTAAAACGAGAAAGCGACATCTACTAATCGTATCGATTGAGAACTTGTGAGGCGTATGCCAAACGTTGTTTTTGCCTTCTCTTTTTTCAACTTGAAGGTGGCAGTGTGATACAATAGGATATTATTCGGGAAAGAAAGGGTGGCACGCTTGAAGAAAACCCATGTGCGCGATATTGTGAACCACTTCCAATTAAAAGTGGTAAGTGGGGAAAAGGGACTGCGTCGTGAAATTACGGTAAGCGACATTAGCCGTCCAGGCCTGGAAATCGCAGGATATTTTGAATTTTACGCCTCTGAACGTGTACAATTGCTTGGTAAGACAGAGCTTAGTTTCTATGAGGCATTAGGAGAAGCAGACCGTAAGGAGAGGATTGACAAGCTGCTCCTTGACTCGACGCCGTGCGTATGCGTAGCTCACGGATGTGAGATACCGGAACAATTAATTCGTCTGTCGGAGGAACGGAGCATTCCGGTACTGACCTCTCCGTTGCCGACTACTAAGCTATCGAGTAAATTGACAACGTATCTAGAGGGGCGTCTAGCACCGACGACCACTATGCATGGCGTGCTGGTTGATGTGTACGGGGTAGGCGTTCTATTGGTGGGACAAAGCTCCATCGGAAAGAGTGAAACCGCACTGGAGTTGGTCAAGCGCGGTCATCGGCTTGTAGCGGATGATGCGGTAGAGATTCGCCAAACGCAGGAGAACCAGCTAATTGGAAGTGCGCCAGAGCTGATCCAGCATCTGTTGGAGATTCGCGGCGTTGGCATTATTAATGTAATGACACTGTTCGGTGCTGGGGCCATTCGCAATTATAAGCGGGTTTCACTTGTTATTCAGTTAGAAACCTGGGATCCGAGCAAAATGTATGACCGTCTTGGCTTGGACGAAGAAAAGATGAAAATTATGGATACTGAGGTGCCGCAGATTACAATTCCGGTACGACCTGGTCGTAACCTGGCCGTTATCGTGGAAGTGGCCTCCATGAACTTCCGCCTGAAGCGGATGGGATATAATGCGGCGGTTGTATTCAGCAAGAAGCTAACTGACACGATTGAAGATGCGGTCGAAGACATCTAGAAAAGGAAGGACGGGAGAGAATGCCAAAGGCAATTGACCCGGTTGCATTCCAACTGGGACCCTTATCTGTACATTGGTATGGAATTATCCTTGGCACGGCCGCGCTCGTTGGTTTATTGCTGGCGTTGCGCGAAGCAAAACGGGTAGGTATGGACCCTGAGACAATTATGGACGTAGTCATGTATGCAGTACCGGCAGCCATTATCGGTGCGCGTATCTACTATGTCATTTTCCGATGGAATGAATATTATAGCTCACATCCCGGAGAGATTATCGCCGTATGGCACGGCGGTATCGCCATTCACGGTGCGCTAATCGGGTCAATTTTGACAGCGTATATTTATTCGCGCGTAAAAAAAGTCTCGTTCTGGCGATTGGCCGATGTTGTAGCGCCAAGCTTAATTATTGGACAGGCCATCGGGCGCTGGGGTAATTTTATGAATCAGGAGGCTCATGGAGGCCCGGTTAGTTTAGAATTTCTTCAGAGCCTGCATCTACCGCAGTTTATTATCGATCAGATGTACATTCTGGATCCGTTAACGAATACATATTCTTACTATCACCCAACATTCCTATACGAATCGCTTTGGAACTTGCTTGGGTTCATTATATTGATTACGATTCGACGGATCGTGCGGATGCGGCGCGGTGATGTATTCCTGACATACGTAATCTGGTATTCGATTGGACGGTTCTTCGTAGAAGGCTTGCGAACTGACAGTCTTATGCTGACGGATACGCTGCGCATTGCGCAGGTAATCAGTCTCGTATTAATTGCATGTGCCCTTATCTTGATGGCGATATTACGAAAAACGGGCTATGCCGCCAAACGTTACGGGGAAGAATAGAATCAGTATGATTTTTTGGAAAGAAGGGTTGGAATGTATCGTTATCAATATGTATTGTTTGATCTTGACGGGACGTTAATTGATACGAATAATCTAATTTTGACTTCATTCATGTACACGCTGGAAAAATTCTATCCGGGCAAATATACGCGGGAAGACTTAATCCCTCATATGGGAAAGCCGTTGTACGATCAGATGGAACTATTTGGTCCTGAGCGATCGGAAGAATTGGTGCAGGTGTATCGCGAACATAATGAGCGGGTGCATGACGAGCTGGTAGAAGAATTCCCAAATGTGCTAGACACGATTGAGCAGCTTGCTAAGATGGGGATTAAAATGGGAATCGTGACAACGAAGCAGCGAAAAACAGCAGAGATGGGATTACGTCTGTTTGGTCTCGATAAATATATGGATGCATTCATTAGCTACCAGGATACGGAGAATCATAAGCCACATCCAGAACCGGTGCACAAAGCTATGCAGGCTCTGGGAGCCGATCCGGCCCGCACGCTTATGGTGGGTGATAGCCAGTACGATATTCAAGCGGGACAGAACGCGGGAATTGCCTCTGCAGGTGTGGCCTGGAGCATGAAAGGCGCGTCGTTTTTGTCATCATTCAATCCGACATATTTGCTAAATGATATGAGTGATATTATTCAAATCGTGAAGCAGCCGACTCGCCAGTCATAAGAGGTGACTAATGGCGAAAAGACAGACCGAACGTTATCCGATCCAGGGACCGAACTCCCTCTGGCAGCTGTACAAAACGGTAAGCTTTTGGAAGGTAGCTAAGTGCTTTATTGTCGTGCAGATTGCCCGCTATACGCCATGGATGCCGTTGAAAAATTGGATGTATCGTACGTTCTTAGGTATGGAGATTGGTGAGAATACAGCGGTTGCACTAATGGTTATGATGGATACGATGTTTCCTGAACGGATTTCGATCGGAGCCAATAGCATCATCGGTTATAACACGACAATTCTTGCCCATGAGTATTTGATTGACGAATACCGTCTAGGCAACGTGAAAATCGGCGCGCGTGTTATGGTGGGTGCTAACTCGACGATTCTGCCAGGTGTAACCATTGGCGACGATGCTATTGTTTCTGCTGCTACCTTGGTCAATGCTGATGTACCTCCTGGAGCCTTTGTTGGAGGCAATCCGATGCGTATCATTCGGCAACCAAAAATAGAACAAGAAGAATATACAGGCGAATCGGAGTAATCCGATTCGCTTTTTTGATTGGATAAGAAAGTGATATACACGCAGGCGTGTTCCCTCATCTTTTTCTTACGAGGAAGGAAAACGACTGCTTTGTGGCACGAAGGCCGGATTGGCAATGCCTGCGAGTTTCCCCTATAGATAGCGCTTACAATTGTGAAGGCTTATTGTAAGTGGTTGACGGATAGGGATGGGAATGTTAGACTACATTCAATAAGAAAATCCTTTAGTTCTCTACCATACTAAAGTATTGGATAAGGAGTGGGAGGCAGGATGTCAAAACCGTTAGGATTTGAGAAGCCGCTTGGCATGCGAGATATACTTCCTGATGTGCTGGAGAAGCAACGGTGGCTAGAACACCAGGTCAAAGCCTGCATGAAGCAGTGGGGATACCGCGAAATAGGCACCCCCACACTTGAATATTACGACACCGTTGGCGGGGCAAGCGCTACGCTTGATAATAAATTATTTAAATTGCTGGACAGCGAAGGGAAAACGGTCGTGCTACGCCCGGATATGACGGCACCGATCGCGCGGGTCGCGTCCTCCCTGCTAAAGGAGGAACCACTGCCGTTGCGTCTTATGTATACGGCCAATGTATTTCGGGCCCAGAAGAATGAAGCGGGACGTAATGCTGAATTTCCTCAGCTTGGCATCGAATACATCGGTTCCTCTTCTGTCGATGCGGATGCTGAAGCGATTGCGCTGGCTGTCTCCGTATTAAAAGAAGCCGGTGTTCCTGTGTTTAAAATCGCAGTTGGACACATCGGTTTTTTGGAAGGATTGCTTGAAGAGATTATAGAAGAAAAAGAAGATCGTGAAAAACTAAAGGAATTTTTATATCACCGGGATTATGTAGGATTTCGCCATTATGCAAAAGGGCTGGCGCTTCCGGAAAAGAATGAGGCACGCTTATATGAACTGTTGAAGCTACGCGGCGGCAAAGAATTGCTTGAACGGGCGGAGGCTATCACAGTGAACGGACAGGCCCGTAAAGCTGTTAATAACCTGCGGGAGTTATGGGAAGCGCTGGAAGCATATCGGGTCGAAGAATATGTATTGCTGGATTTGAATCTTCTCAGAAGCCTTGATTATTATACAGGAATTCTGTTCGAAGGATATGCAGCCAATCAAGGATTTTCTATCTGTGCAGGTGGTCGTTATGATGGCTTGATGGCACAGTTTGGACGTCCGTGTCCGGCGACCGGCTTCGCGGTGCAGATGGACAGCCTGCTTGAAGCGGTAGATTATCAGCCGGTACAAAATAAGAAATTTCTTATTCTTTATCATGCAAATCGCCGGACAGAAGCGTTGGAGAGAGCAAGAGCATTGCGTGTCGAGAAAGAAGCGGTAGTTATTACCCAGCGTAAAGAGGAATGGGCACAGACAGATTTTTCGCAATATACGGAAGTGATTGACTTGACTGGAGGGGAAGCGACATGAATGCAAAGGAAAAGCTAATCGTAGCGATGCCGAAAGGACGGATTTTCGAAGAAGCGGCTGACCTGCTTCGAAAAGCTGGTGTTCCGCTTCCCCCGGAATTCGATGATTCACGTAAGCTTATCGTTCCGGTGCCGGAGGCTAACCTTGATTTTATCTTGGCTAAACCGACTGATGTTCCAACATATGTGGAATACGGTGTAGCGGATATTGGCGTAGTGGGTAAGGATGTGCTGCTTGAGGAAAACCGTGATGTGTATGAACTGTTGGATTTGCAGATTAGCTGCTGTCGTATTTCCGTGGCGGGGCTTCCTGGATGGAAACCATCTGGCAGCTCGGCTCCCCGCGTCGCCACCAAATATCCGCATGTGGCATCCAAGTATTTTCGTGAGCAAGGTCAACAGGTAGAAGTAATTAAGCTGAATGGTTCCATTGAACTGGCGCCGTTAATCGGTCTGGCCGATCGGATTGTCGATATTGTCTCGACCGGACGTACACTCAAAGAGAATGGATTAGTGGAACTTGAAGAGATTGTACCAATTACAACGCGCTTGATCGCTAACCGGGTCAGCTACCGGATGAAGAGTGAAGCAGTAGATTATATATATGAGAAGTTCGCTTCGATTGTGGAGGAGAGGTAAGTGATGATGAAGATTGTTGATGTCGCGAATTTTTCCACCCGACGCGATGTGGAGACAGGGACGGAAACACAGCGTGCGGCAGTGCTTGAGATTCTACAAGCGGTAAAACAAGAAGGCGATGTGGCAGTGCGCCGCTTCACTGAACAATTCGACCGCATACAGCTTACGGAGATGCGGGTAACTGAAGAAGAATTCAAGGAGGCCTTGCGTAACATTGCTCCGGAAGTAAGGGATGCGATTCGTGAGGCAGCCGCTAATATTCGCGACTATCATAGTCGTCAGATACGTCAATCCTGGATGACGACCCGCGATTCTGGAACGATGTTAGGACAGCTCATCCGTCCGCTGCAGCGTGTGGGACTTTACGTTCCGGGAGGGACGGCCGCATACCCATCATCGGTATTGATGAACGCCATTCCGGCACAGGTGGCTGGCGTTGAGGAGATTGCCATGGTTACACCTCCAGGCAAGGACGGAAAGGTAAACCCAGGAGTGTTAGTCGCTGCGTACGAGGTGGGAGTAAACGAAATATATAAGGTAGGCGGAGCGCAGGCGATTGCGGCGCTTACATATGGGACGGAAACGTTAAAACCGGTGGATAAAATCGTCGGACCGGGTAATATTTATGTAGCTTTGGCAAAGCGTGAAGTATTCGGACTGGTGGATATTGATATGGTGGCCGGACCGAGTGAAATCGTCGTACTTGCCGATAGTACGGCTAATCCGGCCTATGTAGCAGCTGACCTACTGTCGCAGGCGGAGCACGACGTTATGGCTTCAGCGGTGCTTGTGACAACGTGCCGTGAGCTAGCTCAAGCTGTGCAGCAGGAAGTGGAAGCACAGGTAGCTGTACTTCCGCGTAAAGAAATCGCTCAGGCATCCATTCGTGATTACGGAGTCATATGCGTAGTGAATAGTATGGAACAAGGTCTGGATGTGGTGAACCGCTTAGCACCAGAGCATTTGGAATTAATGGTAGAAGAGCCAATGGCATACGTAGGACAGATTAAAAATGCAGGAGCTATTTTTCTCGGACCTTACAGTTCAGAGCCTGTGGGCGACTATTTTGCCGGAACAAATCATGTGTTGCCCACCAACGGAACGGCGCGCTTTTCTTCTCCACTGAATGTAGATGACTTTCTTAAAAAGTCGAGTTTAATCTCATACAGCCGTCAGGATCTGCTGGCGCATGGTCAAAAAATTATGTCGCTCGCCCGTCAGGAAGGGCTGGAAGCGCATGCTAGGGCCATTCAAATCCGATTGGAAAACGAAAGAAAATAGGAGGAATGTCAACGATGAGACAGGCATCCATCGAACGCAAAACAAGCGAAACGAATATTGCACTTCAATTCAACATAGACGGAGAGGGAAAAACGGAGCTTAAAACAGACGTTCCTTTTCTTGATCATATGCTCGACTTGTTTACAAAGCATGGCCAATTCGATTTAACTGTACAGGCTAAAGGTGATATCGAAATTGATTATCATCATACGGTGGAAGATATCGCGATTTGTCTGGGGCAGGCATTTCGCAAAGCGCTTGGCGATAAAAAAGGCATTAAGCGTTACAGCAGTGTTTTTGTACCGATGGATGAAGCGCTCGGTCAAGTTATCGTCGATATTAGTAATCGTCCGCACCTCGAGTACCGGGCTGAATTCCCTTCAGCTAATGTAGGAACATTCCCGGTAGAGCTTTTTCATGAGTTCTTCTGGAAGCTGGCGCTCGAAGCGCGTATCACGCTTCATATCATCGTGCATTATGGGCACAATACTCATCATATGATCGAAGCGGTATTTAAAGCGCTCGGCCGTGCGTTGGATGAGGCGACTATGATTGATCCGCGGGTGAAGGGAGTCCCGTCGACGAAAGGAATGTTATAGATGATTGCGATTATCGATTACGGCATGGGTAATCTTCATAGCGTAAGCAAGGCGATAGAACGTTTAGGGTACGAATATACATTTGTATCGGATGCTGAAGAGCTTATGAAGGCAGAAGGAGCTATACTTCCCGGCGTGGGGGCGTTTGGCGATGCGATGAAGAATCTGCGGGAGTACGGGCTTATCGAAGCAATTCGCCAATTTGCGGCGAGTGGTAAACCGTTGCTTGGCATTTGTTTGGGCATGCAGATTTTATTTGATAGCAGTACAGAGCATGGGAAAAGTAAAGGTCTTGGCATTTTACCTGGAAACGTAGATCGCTTTCATGGCACTTATAAAATTCCGCATATGGGCTGGAACAAACTTGAGTTTTTACAGGATAATTCGATTTTTAGCGGTGTAGAAGAAGGCTATGTTTACTTCGTGCATTCCTACTTTTTGCAGCCGACGGACGAGAACAGAGCGGTGCTGCTGGCCACGACGGATTATTATCAGGAAGTACCCGCTATCGTTGGTAAAAATAACGTATATGGAATGCAATTTCATCCGGAGAAAAGTGCCACAGTCGGTATGAAATTGCTTGAGAACTTTACAATGTTATGCCAAACGGCGCGTACGAAATAAATGAGCAACGGAGAGGGAGTAGAGAGATGAGTTTCATTATTTATCCGGCGATTGATATTCGCGGGGGCAAATGCGTGCGCCTGCTACAGGGAGACTATAACCAAGAGACGGTATATGGCGATTCGCCGACAGAGATGGCAAAACAATGGGCATCTCAAGGAGCAGAATGGATTCACCTTGTCGATTTGGACGGAGCGAAAGCTGGACAGCCGGTGAATGACGAAATCGTACTCGAAATTGCCCGAACGCTAGATGTTCCTGTGCAAATCGGTGGTGGCTTGCGACGTATGGAAGATATTAACCGATATATCGAAGGTGGGGTAAGTCGTATTATTCTCGGTACGGCGGCGATTCAGGATCAGCCTTTTACCGAAAAGGTACTGGATGCATACGGCGATAAAGTTGCAATCGGTATTGATGCGAGGGATGGCTATGTAGCGACGCACGGATGGCTGGAAACATCTGAGGTAACCGCGGAAGAATTGGCTAAAGCGTTAATTGCTAAGGGAGCAGAGACATTTATCTATACGGATATTTCACGCGACGGTACGCTGGAAGGACCAAATACAGAAGCTATTGTACAGCTGGCGCGCGCAACCGCAAAAAATGTCATCGCATCCGGCGGCGTAAGTGTGGAGCAGGATTTGCTAGAGCTGTCCCGGTATGCAGGCGACGGTGTCGGTGGAGCCATTGTCGGAAAAGCGCTATACACTGATCGAGTGAAACTGCCGCAAGTGTTGAAACGAATCCAGGAGGGTGTCTGATATGTTGGCTAAACGAATCATCCCTTGTCTGGACGTCAAAGAAGGCAGAGTAGTAAAAGGCGTAAGTTTCGTAAATTTGCGTGATGCAGGCGATCCTGTTGAATTGGCGAAACGCTATAGCGAAGAAGGCGCAGATGAGCTGGTATTCCTCGATATTTCGGCTTCGCATGAAGGACGGGAAACAATGGTTGAAGTGGTTGAGAATACGGCCGCCAATGTAACGATTCCATTTACGGTAGGAGGCGGCATCAATGCGGTAGAGGATATGCGCCGTATTCTGCGGGCAGGTGCCGACAAAGTGTCCGTTAATACTGCAGCCGTCAAGCGTCCGGAATTAGTGAAAGAAGGCGCTGAAGTATTCGGCAGTCAATGTATCGTGGTAGCCATTGATGCCAAAGCACGTGAGAACGGTAATGGTTGGGAAGTATATACGCATGGTGGTCGTCAGGCTACCGGAATAGATGCAGTGGATTGGGCCAGACAAGTGGAAAAGTTGGGAGCCGGAGAAATTCTGTTAACGAGCATGGACAGCGACGGACAGAAAAACGGTTTTGCGCTTGCGCTCACCCAGGCGGTTTCCGAAGCTGTTCGTATTCCGGTCATTGCATCCGGTGGCGCCGGAGCGAAGGAGCATTTCTACGATGCTTTTATGGAAGGAAAAGCGGATGCAGCGTTGGCGGCTTCGATTTTTCATTATAAAGAGACGTCCATTAAAGAAGTGAAACAGTATCTGTATGAGCGTAAAATCGAGATACGTATGATAGAGGAGACGGTATAAATGGAGAGGGAGAAGATCAAATTTGATGAGAATGGCTTAATATCAGCGATCGTACAGGATGCACAGAGTAAGGAAGTGCTTACTTTGGCATATATGAATGAGGAGTCGCTGGCTAAGACGCTGGAGACGCGTGAGACGTGGTTTTGGAGCCGCTCCCGTCAGGAGCTCTGGCACAAAGGCGCAACGTCGGGCAATGTGCAACAAGTCATCGACATTCTATATGATTGCGATAGCGATGCGCTCATTGTCAAAGTGATTCCGACCGGGCCGGCCTGTCATAAAAATGTATACTCCTGCTTTGCAGATTCGTTGTTAGAAGAAGGAAAAGATAGTATTTCTGGTAATCCATCGGCGAACAATGAGGAAGTGCAGAATCGCTTTGAGATCTTCAATCGCTTAGAAGCACTTATTGCTAAACGCGAAGTAGAAATGCCTGAGGGTTCGTATACGACCTACTTGTTTACAGAGGGTGTGGATAAAATCCTCAAGAAAGTGGGCGAAGAGGCGAGCGAAGTAATTATCGCGGCGA
Organism: Aneurinibacillus migulanus; assembly: GCF_001274715.1. Taxonomy (GTDB): domain Bacteria; phylum Bacillota; class Bacilli; order Aneurinibacillales; family Aneurinibacillaceae; genus Aneurinibacillus; species Aneurinibacillus migulanus. The sequence goes on from NZ_LGUG01000004.1 coordinate 376,640, forward strand.
AAAATCGTAGTCATGATGAATTGCGTTATGAAACGGCCGATTTACTTTTTCACTTGCTTGTGCTATTACGGGAGCAAAAACTGCCGTTTGATGCAGTGCTTCAAGAACTAGAAAAACGGCATGTGAAATAAAGTGAAACTTCACGCAGTGGTGGGAGGATTACTGCTCATTAAGGCGGGACAAATGATTTGCATTATTAATAAAGCAGAGGAAACAAGCAGCACAGTTTAAGGCAATTGTGTTGCTTGTACTTCTTAGCCCGGTATATATCTTCTATAATGTATTGTATAAATAACAAAAGAAAATTTTAGTTTTATGAAAAAAAGTCACACTTGTTGATTATACATAGAATTGGAAGGGATAAGATGTACGCAGTACGCGTCATTCTTTTCTATCCATCTATGGATACCAAGGATGTTGATTGTTCAGAGAGGAAAAGACTACCACAACGGGACACAAACAAGGGCTTTTGTCTCCCTCTTCGTGTTTGCCCGGATGTTTTGCGGTCCCGCTGGCGAGGGCAGAAAGCGGTCCTCTATGCTTCCGTGCGGGAGACGAACCGACACCCGTTTGGGACACGGTGTGGTGGCTATCCACTCTGGCTAGTGCTGGATAATCAACACCCTTGAAAAAAAGTATTGCTTTATGTTTATATACATGATAAATTATTAACTATCGCTGTCGAATAACAACGAAGTTCCAACAAAAATGCTTGATAAACTTTTTTAAAAAAAGTGCTTGCAAATTGTTTCGGAATGTTATAAGATATAAAAGTCGCCGAATGAAACACGGCGCAACGCAAAAAACAAGTTCCTTGAAAACTGAACAGTAACACTCGAATGTGTGCGAGTATATAAAAATTACCCACGAAAGTGACGAGTCGCTTTGTAGCGAATACCGAATACTTTCGCGGGGCCCGAAAAGATTTCTTTTCGATTTAGTAAGCAAGCTAGCTTCAGAGCTATAAAGGATCATCGGCTAACGTCGCAACTTCCTGTTGCAATGCCGATGTTTGCCCATCCGTGGGCATCACATTCTCAACTTTATTGGAGAGTTTGATCCTGGCTCAGGACGAACGCTGGCGGCGTGCCTAATACATGCAAGTCGAGCGGACCAATGAAGAGCTTGCTCTTCGGCGGTTAGCGGCGGACGGGTGAGTAACACGTAGGCAACCTGCCTGTACGACTGGGATAACTCCGGGAAACCGGAGCTAATACCGGATACTTCTTTCAGACCGCATGGTCTGAAAGGGAAAGACTTTTGGTCACGTACAGATGGGCCTGCGGCGCATTAGCTAGTTGGTGGGGTAACGGCCTACCAAGGCGACGATGCGTAGCCGACCTGAGAGGGTGATCGGCCACACTGGGACTGAGACACGGCCCAGACTCCTACGGGAGGCAGCAGTAGGGAATCTTCCGCAATGGACGAAAGTCTGACGGAGCAACGCCGCGTGAACGATGAAGGTTTTCGGATCGTAAAGTTCTGTTGTTAGGGAAGAACCGCCGGGATGACCTCCCGGTCTGACGGTACCTAACGAGAAAGCCCCGGCTAACTACGTGCCAGCAGCCGCGGTAATACGTAGGGGGCAAGCGTTGTCCGGAATTATTGGGCGTAAAGCGCGCGCAGGCGGCTTCTTAAGTCAGGTGTGAAAGCCCACGGCTCAACCGTGGAGGGCCACTTGAAACTGGGAAGCTTGAGTGCAGGAGAGGAGAGCGGAATTCCACGTGTAGCGGTGAAATGCGTAGAGATGTGGAGGAACACCCGTGGCGAAGGCGGCTCTCTGGCCTGTAACTGACGCTGAGGCGCGAAAGCGTGGGGAGCGAACAGGATTAGATACCCTGGTAGTCCACGCCGTAAACGTTGAGTGCTAGGTGTTGGGGGTGACCAATCCTCAGTGCCGCAGCTAACGCAATAAGCACTCCGCCTGGGGAGTACGGCCGCAAGGCTGAAACTCAAAGGAATTGACGGGGACCCGCACAAGCGGTGGAGCATGTGGTTTAATTCGAAGCAACGCGAAGAACCTTACCAGGGCTTGACATCCCGCTGACCCTCCTAGAGATAGGAGCTCTCTTCGGAGCAGCGGTGACAGGTGGTGCATGGTTGTCGTCAGCTCGTGTCGTGAGATGTTGGGTTAAGTCCCGCAACGAGCGCAACCCTTGTCCTTAGTTGCCAGCATTTAGTTGGGCACTCTAGGGAGACTGCCGTCGACAAGACGGAGGAAGGTGGGGATGACGTCAAATCATCATGCCCCTTATGTCCTGGGCTACACACGTGCTACAATGGATGGAACAACGGGCAGCCAACTCGCGAGAGTGCGCGAATCCCTTAAAACCATTCTCAGTTCGGATTGCAGGCTGCAACTCGCCTGCATGAAGCCGGAATCGCTAGTAATCGCGGATCAGCATGCCGCGGTGAATACGTTCCCGGGTCTTGTACACACCGCCCGTCACACCACGAGAGTTTGCAACACCCGAAGTCGGTGAGGTAACCGCAAGGAGCCAGCCGCCGAAGGTGGGGCAGATGATTGGGGTGAAGTCGTAACAAGGTATCCGTACCGGAAGGTGCGGATGGATCACCTCCTTTCTATGGAGACTTCACACTTCGTTTGTTTATTGTTCAGTTTTGAAGGAACTTCCTTCAACAATTTTATAGTAGGATGAAGGCTTTTTCTGAAGTAACTTTTTCAGACCTTCAGAATCGGCATCTTCGCAAGAAAAACCTGCGAAGAAAAATGAATTCATCCGTTATTTAGTGTCTGGTGGCGATGGCGAAGGGGTCACACCTGTTCCCATCCCGAACACAGAAGTTAAGTCCTTCAGCGCCGATGGTACTTGGGTGGCAACGCCCTGGGAGAGTAGGACGTCGCCAGGCCGGTAACCCTTACGGGTTGCTGTTACACGTTGCACTTTGAAAACTGGATACAGAAGAACAATGCGCAATTAGGAAGATCCAAATTGTAATAAAGCGTGTTCAAAAACGAGGACAAACAGAGCCGTGAAGTTCAAGGCGCGGCAGACCCGAGCAGCGGAGCGTAGGTAAGACTACGTGAGCAGCGGAGGGACAACGCAACGCAGAAATTCAAAGCGCTGTTTCCCGGATTTTTTGAACATTCTCTAATAAGGTGATAACCCTTTGATGGTTAAGCTACAAAGGGCACACGGTGGATGCCTTGGCGCCAGGAGCCGACGAAGGACGTGGCGAACGACGAAACGCTTCGGGGAGCTGTAAGCGAGCTTTGATCCGGAGATGTCCGAATGGGGAAACCCACTATCCGTAATGGGATAGTACTCCTGCCTGAATCCATAGGGCAGTGAGAGGCATACCAGGGGAACTGAAACATCTAAGTACCCTGAGGAAAAGAAAACAATCAGTGATTCCGTAAGTAGCGGCGAGCGAACGCGGAGAAGCCCAAACCAGAAGGTTCGCCTTCTGGGGTTGTAGGGCGTCTCACATGGAGTTACAAAAGACGGTCATAGACGAAGCGGTCTGGAAAGGCCCATCAGAGAAGGTAACAATCCTGTAGTTGAAATGACCGTCTCTCCGAGACGTACCCTGAGTAGGGCGGGACACGTGAAACCCCGTCTGAATCCGGGAGGACCATCTCCCAAGGCTAAATACTACCTGGCGACCGATAGTGAACCAGTACCGTGAGGGAAAGGTGAAAAGCACCCCGGGAGGGGAGTGAAAGAGATCCTGAAACCGTGTGCCTACAATTAGTCGGAGCACAATCAATGTGTGACGGCGTGCCTTTTGTAGAATGAACCGGCGAGTTACGGTTGCGTGCAAGGTTAAGTCTGAGAAGACGGAGCCGCAGCGAAAGCGAGTCTGAATAGGGCGAATGAGTACGTAGCCGTAGACCCGAAACCGTGTGATCTACCCATGTCCAGGGTGAAGGTGCGGTAACACGCACTGGAGGCCCGAACCCACGTACGTTGAAAAGTGCGGGGATGAGGTGTGGGTAGCGGAGAAATTCCAATCGAACTCGGAGATAGCTGGTTCTCCCCGAAATAGCTTTAGGGCTAGCCTCGGATTCCTGTACCGGAGGTAGAGCACTGATTGGATGCGGGCCCCTCGCGGGGTACCAAATTCAGTCAAACTCCGAATGCCGGATACAGCAGGTCCGGGAGTCAGACTGCGAGTGCTAAGATCCGTAGTCAAAAGGGAAACAGCCCAGATCACCAGCTAAGGTCCCTAAATGTACGCTAAGTGGGAAACGATGTGGAGTTGCCCAGACAACCAGGATGTTGGCTTAGAAGCAGCCACCATTTAAAGAGTGCGTAATAGCTCACTGGTCGAGTGACTCTGCGCGGAAAATGTAACGGGGCTAAGCGTACTACCGAAGCTGTGGATTGACACCAACGGTGTCAGTGGTAGGGGAGCGTTCCTGCAGCAGTGAAGTCAGACCGGAAGGACTGGTGGAGCGGCAGGAAGTGAGAATGCCGGTGTAAGTAGCGAAAAGAGAGGTGAGAATCCTCTCCGCCGAAAGCCTAAGGGTTCCTGGGGAAGGCTCGTCCTCCCAGGGTTAGTCGGGACCTAAGCCGAGGCTGAAAAGCGTAGGCGATGGACAACAGGTGGAAATTCCTGTACTACCTCCACTCCGTTTGAGCAACGGGGGGACGCAGGAGGGTAGGGTGAGCAGACTGTTGGATATGTCTGTCCAAGCAGTGAGGCGTGTGTATAGGCAAATCCGTACACTGTAACGCCAGGCTGTGATGGCGAGCGAAATTGTAGTAGCGAAGTCCCTGATCTCACACTGCCAAGAAAAGCCTCTAGCGAGGAGTGAGGTACCCGTACCGCAAACCGACACAGGTAGGCGAGGAGAGAATCCTAAGGCGCGCGAGAAAACTCTTGCTAAGGAACTCGGCAAAATGACCCCGTAACTTCGGGAGAAGGGGTGCCCCGGTAGCGTGTCAAAGCGCGAGGGGGCCGCAGTGAAAAGGCCCAAGCGACTGTTTAGCAAAAACACAGGTCTCTGCGAAGCCGCAAGGCGAAGTATAGGGGCTGACGCCTGCCCGGTGCTGGAAGGTTAAGGGGAAAGGTTAGCACCTTCGGTGCGAAGCTTTGAACCGAAGCCCCAGTAAACGGCGGCCGTAACTATAACGGTCCTAAGGTAGCGAAATTCCTTGTCGGGTAAGTTCCGACCCGCACGAAAGGCGTAACGACTTGGGCACTGTCTCGGCAAGAGACTCGGTGAAATCATACTACCTGTGAAGATGCAGGTTACCCGCGACAAGACGGAAAGACCCCATGGAGCTTTACTGCAGCCTGATATTGAATGCTGGTATTGTTTGTACAGGATAGGTGGGAGCCGTTGAAGCCGGACCGTCAGGTTCGGTGGAGGCGTCCTTGGGATACCACCCTGACAATGCTGGCCTTCTCACTTGCATCCCTCACCGGGATGAAGGACCGTGTCAGGCGGGCAGTTTGACTGGGGCGGTCGCCTCCTAAAAGGTAACGGAGGCGCCCAAAGGTTCCCTCAGAATGGTTGGAAATCATTCGCAGAGTGTAAAGGCACAAGGGAGCTTGACTGCGAGACCTACAAGTCGAGCAGGGACGAAAGTCGGGCTTAGTGATCCGGTGGTTCCGCATGGAAGGGCCATCGCTCAACGGATAAAAGCTACCCTGGGGATAACAGGCTTATCTCCCCCAAGAGTCCACATCGACGGGGAGGTTTGGCACCTCGATGTCGGCTCATCGCATCCTGGAGCTGAAGTAGGTTCCAAGGGTTGGGCTGTTCGCCCATTAAAGCGGTACGCGAGCTGGGTTCAGAACGTCGTGAGACAGTTCGGTCCCTATCTGTCGTGGGCGCAGGAAATTTGAGAGGAGCTGTCCTTAGTACGAGAGGACCGGGATGGACGCACCGCTGGTGCACCAGTTGTTCCGCCAGGAGCACAGCTGGGTAGCTATGTGCGGCCGGGATAAGCGCTGAAAGCATCTAAGCGTGAAGCCCCCCTCAAGATGAGATTTCCCACAGCATAAGCTGGTAAGACCCCTTAAAGATGATGAGGTAGATAGGTTCGGGGTGGAAGCGTGGCAACACGCGGAGCTGACGAATACTAATCGGTCGAGGGCTTAACCAAACACATGCGCACGTTCTTCTGATTCAGTTTTCAAGGTGCAAACACCTTGGATGATGGATATTGATTAAGGGATGGTTTCTTATAACTATCAACTGTTAATTATCAATTGTCCACTGATTTTGTTCCGCAGTAGCTCAGTCGGTAGAGCAATCGGCTGTTAACCGATCGGTCGCTGGTTCGAGTCCGGCCTGCGGAGCCATCTTTTCTTTAAAAATGAGAAATGCTTTACTGGCCCGTTGGAGAAGCGGCTTAACTCACATGCCTTTCACGCATGCATTCAGGGGTTCGAATCCCCTACGGGTCACCATGGAGGATTAGCTCAGCTGGGAGAGCATCTGCCTTACAAGCAGAGGGTCGGCGGTTCGATCCCGTCATCCTCCACCATAGATGAATCAACCTATCCTTTTACTATCGCGGGGTGGAGCAGTTGGCAGCTCGTCGGGCTCATAACCCGAAGGTCGCAGGTTCAAGTCCTGCCCCCGCAACCATACCATATTTGGAGCCGTGGTGAAGTTGGAGTTCACGCTGGACTGTCACTCCGGAGGTCGCGGGTTCGAGTCCCGTCGGCTCCGCCACTTATTTATTTTTAGATTGCAGTATAACGGACCTCTCATCCGGGAGGAAGTTCTGCTATAAGCGCTCACGTCCTGTGAGCAACGCAGAACCTAGCGCATCGTGCGCGTCGGAGTCCCGTTGACTTCGGCATTTTTATTTTATGGAAATTTTCGGCTCGGTAGCTCAGTCGGTAGAGCAGAGGACTGAAAATCCTCGTGTCGGCGGTTCGATTCCGTCCCGAGCCACCACTTATGTTCAAAAGCAGTTGAACATCTCAATGAAGTATTTTTCATATATGTGGAGGGGTAGCGAAGTGGCTAAACGCGGCGGACTGTAAATCCGCTCCCTCAGGGTTCGGCGGTTCGAATCCGTCCCCCTCCACCACTTACATTGGGGTATAGCCAAGCGGTAAGGCAACGGACTTTGACTCCGTCATGCCCTGGTTCGAATCCAGGTACCCCAGCCATTTTTGTATCGAACTAATTATAGCTGTTCGAGCCATTAGCTCAGTTGGTAGAGCACCTGACTTTTAATCAGGGTGTCACTGGTTCGAGTCCAGTATGGCTCATTATTTTCTTTTGTAAAGCAGGAGGACTCTCACCTTATAATTTGAGGAAGTTCTGCTAAAAGCAGGCACGTCCTGTGCCTAACGCAGAACCTAGCGCATCGTGTGCGTCGGAGTCCAGTATGGCTCATAACTTTATCCTATATAGTTACCTTTTATGGGATGGAAAAGCCGTTTCGCTAGCGAAACGGCTTTTTTGTATGGATAAGCAAATTGGTTGTCGCTCAATCTGAGCGCCTGTCCTGTGGAGAACGCTCTCTTGAATATGGTATACTTAAACAATAAGGATGATAAATTGGAGGGACATATGGCCAAGCAGCAATACGCCCCAAAAAAGAAAAGCAAAATTGTTCCGATTCACATGGGTGCGGACTTCTATTATGAGCGGGCAATGCGCTATCTTGATAAGCTCAATTTTCAAAAAGCGCTGCGTTATTTACGCAAGGCGGTTGAATTCGAGCCGAACAACCCTGATTATTACTGTAGCATGGCCGGCGTACTGGCTGAACTCGGCAAATATGAAGAATCGAATCGAATTCTCTGGCATGTACTGGAGGAAGTCGACCCTTCGTTAGATGAATGTTATTTTTATCTGGCCAGCAATTATGCCAGCATGATGGAATTCGAGTTGGCTGAGCAATACGTTCTTCGGTATTTGCAAAACGCTTCCAATCCATTCTACGCCGAAGAAGCTGAGGATTTGCTTGACTATATCGAGTTTCATGTGCAGACTACACCACGGGAAACAGAAGACGAAGAAGATGTGGAAGTTGTTCTGCAGCATGATCGAGCCCGTCGGTTGCTTGAGGAAGGTAAGTTCAATGAAGCATCACGACTTTTACAGACGATAGTGAAGGAACACCCCGATTTTATTGCTGCCCAAAACAATCTTGCTCTTTGTTATTACTATATGGGCCGTTTTGAGAAAGCGATGGAAACTGTACAGCAAGTATTGAAGGAAGACCCTTCTAATATTCACGGTCTGTGCAATCTGGCTGTTTTTTATTCGCACTTGCGACAGCAGGATGAATTGAATGAATTACTCATTACCCTGAAGAAAATCGTACCTTACCATTTTGACCTTGCGTATAAGCTAGCCACTACCCTCGGTATTCTTGGTGAAGATGAGGCCGCTTATTTCCTTTTCCGCAAAATGATTTCCCAGGCTGGACAAGGCGATTTATATATGCTGCATTATGCTGCAGTAGCAGCTTACAATACCCAGAGATGGGATGCCGCCGAAGCATTCTGGCGTAAGGTAGAACGCCTCGACCCTTCAGAAGCTGTTGCCACTTATTATTTAAAGCAGATTGCATTGCAGAAAGAGGGGGGACAGGCGCTCGCGGAAGCTTCCTACCATTACCAGATTCCGCTTCAGGAAAACCTTTCCTTTGAAATCGCAGGTAGTTCTGCGAATGAGCTTAATGAGGCTATGCAGAATAACCCGCTGATACGGTCTTCCCTTCTCTGGGCGCTCCGCTTTGGGGATAGAGAGGTAAAACTGCAGGTAATTCAAGCATTCGAGTATATTGCAGATAAAGAAGTTGAGGAGGCTTTACGTGCTTTTTTAGTGAATCCTGCTGAAGATGATCACTTGAAGAAGATGGCGATTTTCGCCTTGCGTAAGATGGGTGCACCGGAGCCCTATCAGGCAATAATCGATAATCAGACGCAATTTGTTGCCTTTCATTTGAATCCAGAGCTTCCGATTTGGACTGAAAAATGGCAACAGGTAGTAGAATGTCTGCATAGCCATATGCAGGAACGTTACGATATTTTAAAACAGCAAGAGGCACAGGCATTATGGCTAGACTATCTTAGTAAAGCGTATCCAGATGTTCCTGTAATCCGTAAACAGGAAGCTTGGGCGGCTTCTCTGGAATATATGGTGGCAAGACGCCATAATTTTTCTGTTACCCAGGAAGAAGTAGCGTCTCATTATGGAGTCTCTGTTGCATCGCTTGCCCGTAATTGTAAGCTGATCACGTCCGTTTGCCAGCTTCGTAAAGAGAAATAAAAGAATGGTACTATGAAAAAATGGATACCCCGGTACAGACCGGGGTATCTTCGTGTATATATAAATTGAGTATAGTTATGTAGCACTTTCGTATGTGTTTTTTACTTTGCGATGCAATATTGAAACATTGAATAGGATATAAAGGTAGACAATTTGACCGTTTCGATTTATCATAAAGACATTAAATCGAAATTCTTCGATGAATTGAATCAAGCAGAGTATAGCCTCTGCTTTTGAGGTAAAGATATAGTATGATTAGGAGGTAGTAACATGAGCGAAGAAAAAATCTACGACGTAATTATTGCAGGTGCCGGTCCGGCCGGTATGACGGCAGCTGTGTATACATCTCGTGCCAATATGAGTACGTTAATGATCGAGCGGGGAATTCCAGGTGGCCAGATGGCAAACACAGAAGAAATCGAGAATTATCCAGGTTTTGAATCTATTCTTGGCCCGGATTTATCCACAAAAATGTTCGAGCATGCCAAAAAGTTTGGAGCCGAGTACCAATATGGCGATATTAAAGAAATTGTGGATGGGAATCCGTACAAGAAGGTAAAAGTAGGTGATAAGGAGTTCAAAGCGAAATCCGTTATTATCACTACCGGAGCTGAGCATCGTGAATTGGGCGTCCCAGGTGAGAAGGAATTCTCGGGCCGTGGCGTATCCTACTGTGCAGTATGTGATGGCGCATTTTTCCGGGGCAAAGAACTGGTTGTTGTCGGTGGGGGAGATTCCGCAGTCGAAGAAGGAGTGTTCCTGACCCGCTTTGCCACAAAAGTTACTATCGTGCATCGGCGCGATGAATTGCGGGCACAGAAAATCTTGCAAAAGCGCGCATTTGAAAATGAAAAAGTGGAGTTCATTTGGGATACAGAAGTCAAAGAGATCCGCGGTGAAGGTGTCGTAAAATCGGTACTGCTTCACAATAGAAAAACAGGCGAGGATACAGAATTCAAGACGGATGGCGCCTTCATCTACGTAGGTATGGATCCTCTGTCCCAAGCAGCGAAAAACCTGGGCATTACCAATGCTGCCGGATATATCGAAACGGATGAGCGTATGGCGACGCGCGTACCAGGCATTTTCGCGGCAGGTGATGTGCGCGAGAAAACGCTGCGCCAGGTTGTAACTGCGACAGGAGATGGAGCGGATGCAGCCCTTTCAGCTCAGCATTATGTGGAAGAGTTGAACGAAAAAATCCAGGAAGAAAGCTCCAAAGTTACCCAATAAAATAAAACTTCTATCAGTAGGGTTTTACTACCTATTGGACCAGGATAAAAGGTCATAAACTTTTAATCGCGTTGTAACATTACTGAAATATGAAGGGTGTATAGTAAAGATAATTAATTGACCCCTTTTATAATAGTAACCTTTGGCGCAGACAGCACTGTCTGCGTTCTTTTTTTGTATTAGGAAGCGGGATATGCTTTAATAAAGAAAAGAGCCAGTTTGCCGTAAGGGATATCTTTTTGGGTAGGAAGTGAATAAGATAATGGAAAAGCAAATGAATGAGATTAACTTGCTGATTATTACCGGCATGTCCGGCGCGGGCAAGACGGTTGCCATTCAGAAACTTGAGGATTTAGGCTTCTTTTGTGTGGATAACCTGCCGCCGGTTCTCATTCCGAAGTTTGCGGAATTGATTGACCAATCTGGAGGACGCATTCAGAAGGTAGCATTGGTCATCGATTTACGCGGGCGAGAATTCTTCGATGCACTGGCTGAATCACTTGAGCGCGTTCATGAGATGGAGAATATAACGTATCAGATTATCTTTTTGGATGCCAGTGATCAGACGCTCGTACAGCGTTATAAGGAGACACGCCGTAATCATCCACTTGCGCCGAACGGTTTGCCGCTTGACGGTATTCATGCGGAACGCCGCTTGCTGGAAGAACTCAAGGGTCTTGCCAATCTAATCATTGATACGACGCATTTAAAGCCTGTGTTATTGAAAGAAAAAATAAGCCAGATTTTCAGCCAAATGAGTCAAAATCTAACCGTCATCGTTCAGTCATTCGGCTTTAAATTCGGCATTCCAATTGACGCCGATCTTGTATTCGATGTTCGTTTTTTGCCCAATCCGCATTATGTGGAAACATTGCGACCCAAAACGGGGAAAGAAGCGGAAGTATCCGATTATGTATTCAAATGGGACGTATCGCAAGAATTTCTCACCAAGCTTGCGGATTTTATTGATTTTACGCTTCCTCACTATCAACAGGAAGGAAAGGCCCAGCTTGTCATTGGTATCGGTTGTACCGGAGGCAAACATCGTTCTGTGGCCATTGCTGAGTATTTGGGTCAGCGTTATCAAGATCAATATAACGTTCGCATAACGCATCGGGATATAGAGAGAGGCCGCTCATAGAGGTGTAGAATGAAAAGAAATATAGAAAAACCCCGTGTGGTGGTAATAGGGGGAGGAACGGGACTATCTGTTCTGCTCCGCGGCTTGAAAAAACAGCCGATCGACATAACTGCAATTGTAACGGTGGCGGATGATGGGGGAAGTTCCGGGCGGTTACGCTCTGAACTCAGAATGCCGCCTCCCGGAGATGTGCGCAATGTCTTAATCGCACTTGCAGATACCGAACCGTTACTTGAGAGCTTGCTTCAACATCGCTTCGTCAATGGCAATGGGCTGGCCGGGCATTCTATTGGCAACCTGTTGATTGCAGCACTGACGGAGATTAGTGATGGTGATTTCGTTACAGCGATTGAACAACTTAGCAAGGTACTGGCGGTTCGTGGGCGTGTATTACCCGCCGCGAACCATTCCATTGTGCTGCATGCAGAAATGCAGGATGGCACAATTGTGTCCGGAGAGTCTATTATCCCCAAGGCAGGCAAGCGGATTAAACGAGTGTTTATTGATAAGGGTGTAGAACCGCTTGCGGAAGCCATTGAAGCGCTTACGGAAGCGGATGCGATTCTTATCGGTCCCGGTAGTCTGTATACGAGCGTACTGCCTAATTTACTTGTGCCCGGTATTGTGCAGGCAATTAGGGAAAGCCGGGCAGTCAAAGCATACATCTGTAATGTAATGACACAGCCAGGCGAGACGGATGGATATACGGCTGAAGATCATATTCAAGCCATTCACGATCACGTAGGCAATTCCCTGTTCCAGTATATCATTGTTAATAGCGGGGAAATCAGTGAGGAGGTACGGGCACTATACGCACAGAAAGGTTCGGAACCTGTAACATACTCTATAGAGAAATTGTCTGCAAAAGGGTACCATATTATTGCCGATAATTTGTTGGTGTACGATGAATTCTTGCGCCATAATGCTTCTAAACTGAGTCAAATTATTATAAATGTAATTGGTGCGAAAGAATGAGGTGGTGGCGGTATGTCTTTTGCTGCACAAACAAAAAAAGAACTGACTCAATTGGAAGCGTCCGCCTGCTGCGATAAAGCCGAGCTTACGGCACTCATCCGGATGAACGGATCTTTGCAGTTCGGTGGAAAACGCTTCGTATTGGATGTGTCGACAGAAAATGCGGCAATTGCACGCCGCATCTATTCACTTGTCAAAGCGATCTTTAAGATTCATGCAGAGCTTCTTGTTCGCAAGAAGATGAGATTGAAGAAGAATAATGTATATCTTGTTCGAATTCCGCAGAAAGCCAGGGAGATTCTCGAAGAGCTCGGTATTATGAGGGAAGGAGCGTTCTATTACGGTATTTCCTCCGATATCGTGAAGAATGATTGCTGCAAGCGTGCATATTTACGGGGAGCGTTTCTTGCAGGCGGATCGGTAAACCATCCGGAAGCCTCGAGCTATCACTTGGAGATCTTCTCTTCTCATCAGGAGCATTGCGAAGATTTGGTTAACCTGGCAAATTGTTTTAGTTTAAATGCCCGATGTATTGAGCGGAAAAAAGGGCATATTATGTATATTAAGGAAGGCGAAAAAATTGCCGAATTCCTACGGATTATCGAAGCTCATCAGGCGCTGTTCTTCTTTGAAGACGTGCGCATTATTAAGGAAATGAAAAACTCGGCCAATCGTCTTAATAACTGCGATATGGCTAACCTTAATAAGACGGTGGCCGCGGCGATGCAGCAGATTGAAAATATCATGCTCATCGATAGGCATCTCGGTCTATCCAATTTACCGGATAGACTTCGTGAGGTGGCCGAGCTTCGCCTTCAATACCGGGATATGAACCTGGCCGAATTGGGGGAGATGATACCCAGTGGTAAGGTAAGCAAATCCGGTATTAATCACCGTTTGCGAAAAATTAATGAAATCGCCGCGAAATTGCGGGAAAATGAAGCAAAATCATAAGATTAATCCCTATAATCATGTTATAATGAAACAAATTCAGTTTGTAGAGGGTGGGGAAGCATACATGCACGCGCAGGAAAGCGTTGTCGTCAATTTAAGAACTGGTCTGCAAGCGCGGCCGGCTGCTTTTTTCGTCCAGGAAGCGAATCGCTATGCAGCGGATGTGTTTATCGAAAGAGATAACAAAAAGGTAAATGCGAAAAGCATCATGGGCGTAATGAGTCTTGCTGTCGGAAGCGGCGTAGAAATTACGATTATTGCCGAAGGCTCTGACGCTGAAGAGGCTGTAAAAAGCCTTGCACAAATGGTACAGCGAGAAGAGTAGTATAAGAAAAAACCAGCAGTCGATTCTGCTGGTTTTTTCATTTCTTAATGGAAGTTTTACTATAGTACGTCAGGGTCTTTTTTGCTCAGGCTTTCGATTACGCGGTCGATAAGGCCGTATTCCTGTGCCTCTTGCGCGCTCATGAAATAATCGCGGTCCGTATCTTTCTCTACACGTTCGAGTGGTTGCCCGGAACGTTCGGCAATGATGCGATTCAAGGAATCGCGCATCTTCAAGATACGAGTGGCAGCGATTTGGATGTCTGACGCTTGCCCCTGTGCGCCGCCGAGCGGTTGGTGAATCATAACTTCACTGTTCGGAAGTGCATAGCGTTTTCCGGGCGCGCCGGCTGTTAGGAGGAATGCGCCCATTGAAGCGGCCATACCTACACAAATTGTTGATACATCCGGTTTGATGAACTGCATAGTGTCATAGATGGCCATACCCGAGGTAATCGAACCTCCGGGGCTATTGATGTACAGACTGATGTCTTTATCAGGGTCTTCGGCCGCCAGGAACAAGAGCTGGGCTACCACGCTATTGGCCACCTGGTCATTAATGCCTGTGCCGAGGAAAATAATGCGGTCCTTTAGAAGACGAGAATAGATATCGTATGCTCTTTCACCGCGATTCGTTTGTTCGATGACTGTGGGAATTAAGTTCACTGATATTTCCTCCTCTCGTATTTGTATCTATATAGTACAATAAAGGTCAAAAAAGGTCAAATAAATAAAAACCTCCGTACTATACTCTTTTCAGTTATATGCTTTTTTCCCATAAATTAATCACAGTAAACGAAGTTTTGCCGCGCAATATGCAACTTGCACATTTTTTTCATATATTCGAACACACCCTTGATATTCTGTATTTTACGAGCGAAGCCTGCCCTATAATTGAGCGGTTTGTCGACTTATGTGACTTTACCGGAACCTTTGTCGAAAGGGAAGCATAATATAAAAAAGTGTGTAATAATAAACAAAATTCGGCATAGCTATGTATTTATCAACGCGAAAGGAGTCATGACTATGATGCAATATGATGAATATATCGGAAAAATGGTACAATTAAAGTACAGCGATTTGGATGGGGAAACCGTATGCGCCGTAGGGCACATTCTTTATACGTTAAAAAGCCGGGCTTTTGTATTTCAAACATGCGAGGAAGGGCGGCAATCCATCGTATATAACCGGCATGTACTTGACATCCGGGAAGCGAGGGCGCTGCTTGACTATAGCAACCCGGAGATTACCCCAGATCACTTCGCTTAAATTACAAACCGAACGCGAGGGGATTTTCTTGAAACAATCGTTTTCATTAGTAAGAGAAGAAGGATTGACGATTCGCGGCGATATTTTTATTAAAGACGACACACAGGAATACAGCCGAAAACCCGTCGTGATTGTTTGCCATGGATTTAAGGGCTTTAAGGATTGGGGCATGTTTCCGCGCATTGGAGAATATTTGGCGGGGCAGGGGTTTGTCGCTATTACTTTCAACTTTTCCGGCAACGGAATTGGGGAAGACCTGGAGAACTTCACTGAACTCGAGAGATTTGGCCGTAACACATATCAGCAAGAACTGGGCGATCTTGATTTTCTTGTGCAGCAGATTAAGCGTAACGGTTTGCCGCTCGCGGAACGTATGGATCCATATCGCATCGGAATGATGGGCCATAGCAAAGGCGGCGGTGACACCCTTCTATATGCTTCTTCTTATCCGGAGATCCTGCGTGCGGCGGTAACCTGGAACGGTATTGCACATGTAGACATTTTCGGTGGCGATGTACGCAAGCAGGCGGAAGAAGAAGGTACAGGTTATGTGATAAATGGGCGAACGGGACAAAAGATGCCGATTGAAAAGATTGTTTTTGATGATATGGATGTTAACGCGAGGCAGTATGATTTGCTCAATTGCGTAGCGCAGATGGATGTCCCCTTGCTTATCGTACAGGGACGGGAAGATTTCGCCCGGCTTGTTAAAGGCGCAGAAAGCCTAAAAGAGCATGCAAAGCAGGCTGTTCTTTACTGGGTTGACGGAGCAGGCCATACATTTAATATGGTGCATCCGCATAAGGAGGACACAGCAGAATTTCTTGAAGCGCTTGATGTAACGGCTAAATTTTTTAAAGAACACCTTTGAGAATAAATATAAACTAAGGAAAGAAGGAGACGGCAGATGCGCCGTCTCTTTTTTAGTAGAGCAAGAAAGTAGGTGTCACCATAAAGGAAGAAAGCGCCATCCACTTTCTTTCGAGCGTATCGTTTGAAAAAGTGAATAGACCGATGATTGGGTTTTATTCCTTTATATTGAAATAAATTTAACATAAATGATATTGATAATCTTTATCAAATAGGATAAGATAAGGACAGGAAAATAAAAGGGCGACACATAAAGGAGGGACATATTGTGGCGTACGTAGTGATTGGCGCGGATAGGCTAGGAAATATTAACACGTTGCTGGAAGAGAAGCTGGATGGGAAGCTAATTCACGTATCGGGAAGAAAGAAGAAGGATCAGAATTATTCGCTACCGCAGTTGGTTAAGGGAGTCATCGTGTTTACGGATTACATAAACCACAATCTGGCCAAGCGGGTCAAAGCAGACGCCAAGAAGCGGAATGTACCGATTGTGTTCGCGAAACGTTCTGTCAGCCATCTGGAATGTACGCTTGAGCAGATGATGGCTTGTCAGCAAGAAGGGTGCGATCGCCCCTGTGCCCGCAATCGTTCGTTTCAGGCTACTATGTAAAGGGTAATACATTTCTATCAGGTACCTGGTTTATACAATCTCGAACTTTCAAAACTTGAACAGAGGAGAGATACGGTATGAACGACGACAAGATAAAAGGCAAATGGAATCAGGTTAAAGGTGAAGCGAAAAAGCAATGGGGCGAGATAACAAACGACGAAAGTACACGTCTTGAAGGCAAAGTTGATAAAGTGAAGGGCGAAGTGCAAGAAGGATATGGAAAGGCAAAGGATCGTGTAGCCCGGCGCATCAACAAAGCCATAGAACGGGAGTGAGACGAATTATAAAATGGATATAGAAGAGCGGAAGCGTCCAGACGTTTCTGCTCTTTTTTGTTTCTATGTTATGGAACAGCAAAAGTCCCATAATATGCAGAGAAAAAAGAGAGTAAATATCTCCTATGTATCATTTTTTGTAATTGGCAGGATATTTGCTAGCGAAATTTATTGTGAATTGTTATATAATAAAGCTAAGAGAAAAAAAGTTTTACAGAAAAGAAGGTGATGCCCGATGCAAATGGGGTTCGGTTTATACCAGCAGCAGACGTTGAAGTTAGTCATGACACCTGAATTGCGACAGGCAATAACCATTCTCCAATATTCTGCCGTCGATTTGCTAGATTTTCTCCGTCAGCAAGCCACTGAGAATCCGATTCTCGACTTGTCCGAGAAAACGACACGAGAGATGGCATCCGTGGACTCGACTCTGCAAAAAGAGACAAATAAGCAAAACGATATTGACTGGAAAGATTACATTCGAGCCAATGCTACGGGGGATGAGACGTATTATCAGCGGGGGAGCACACCAGCTCAGGATTACGATCCATTTAATTTCATCTCCGCAGGAGGAACGACATTAGAGGAGCATCTTCTAGAGCAGGTGTCCATGCTGAAGAATGTGACGCCACTTGAAAAGCGCATTCTGAACTTCCTTATTGGAAACCTCAATGAAAACGGTTACTTGACAATTACAGAGACGGAAGCGGCAGATATACTGAATACGGATACCGAAAAAATTGAAGAGATGATCTGGCTTTTGCAAGCATTAGATCCTGTCGGAGTAGGCGCTCGTTCACTTGCAGAATGTCTTCTGCTTCAGTTAAGAGATGAGCCGGAGGAGCATACACTGGCAATTGCTATTGTGGAATACCATTTGGAGGATCTGGCGGAGAAACGCTATCAGAAAATCGCCACTTCTTTAAATGCTACGCCGCAGGAGGTACAGCAGGCAGCTGACTATCTACGCACATTGAACCCGCGGCCGGGTGCTGAGTTCGCGCAGGGAACGCCTCGCTATATTGTACCGGACGTTACCGTGGAGAAAGTGGAGAACGAATATGTTGTTATGGTTAATGAAGGCAGCATGCCAAATTTGACTATTAATCGGTTTTATCAACAAATGCTGCAGAAGAACGAAGCTGACTCTGCTCAACGTTATATCCAGGATAAACTTAATTCCGCGCTTTGGCTTATTCGCAGCATTGAACAGCGTCGGATGACATTATATAAAGTTACGCAAGCGATTGTAGAAGAACAACAAAGCTTTTTCGAGAAAGGGACCGCTGGCTTGAAGCCGATGACGCTGCGAGATATTGCCGAGAAGGTCGATCTGCATGAATCTACAATTAGTCGGGCGACTAGCAACAAATACGTACAGACACCACGCGGATTGTTTGAACTGAAGTATTTCTTTACAACCGGATTGAACCGGGCTGATGGTGGAGAAGCTTCTTCTGTAGTAACCATTAAAGAGAAAATTAAAGCAATGGTGGACGCGGAAGATAAGAAGAAGCCCCTCTCAGATCAGAAGATAACGGATTTGCTCATTAAAGAAGGTATCGAAATCTCTCGCCGTACAGTGGCGAAATACCGGGAAGAAATGAACATTGACTCTTCGTCAAAACGGAAGCGCTTTTAATTAGAATAGTGTGTTTTTTGGCGCAAAACGCACTCTTATGAAAGGAAAGATGTATGGAAATACAACGTAAGCCGTTTCGCATTACGATCTATACAAGAGAAGGATGCGGATTATGCGACAAAGCGAAAGAAAAAGTTGAACGGACGGCAAAGGACTACCCAATTGAAATAGAAATGATAGACATTGCACAGGACCTGTCTTTGGAGGAAGCATACGGACATCTAATTCCTGTGATTTATATTGATGGGGAGAAAGTATTCGTCTCCAAAGTCACAGAATTGTGGCTACGTCGCGAATTAGAGCTGCGTTCCAATTCGCTCGCTTGAAAAAAGCAGAAAAATTTGATATAGTAAATATCGACAATGAAATGCCTGTGATTCACACAGGCATCCTTTTATGTAACTAATGGGACGTAAAATAACTAATAGGGACGTTTTTTGTCCCGTGAAAGGTGAGGACGTTGACCGGATCAAACTGGACCTCATTGCTTCAACGAATGGCTCCTGAGGTTGTTACCATCATCGAAAACCGGTATAAGGTGCTGCGTCAAATTCGCTTATTGCAGCCGGTTGGCCGACGCGTGCTTGCAGAAGTAATGCAGAGCACGGAGAGGATTATTCGGCGAGAAGTTGAGTTTTTGCGCGAGCAACAGCTAATTGATTCTAACCGCGCCGGGATGTTTGTTACACAGGATGGAGAAAATATGATTGAAGCGTTTCATCCGTTTTGGAAAGAGGTAGGCGGAATAAGTCTACTGGAAACGGAGGCAGCCAGCCGACTTTCCGTACGAAAAGTCCTTATTGTACCAGGTGATGCAGATGAGAGCGAATGGACAAAGGATGATATGGCAAGGCAGGCTGCAGGAGAGATGTCTCGTATATTGACCGGCGATATGGTGATTGCGGTCGCTGGAGGAAGCTCCGTGGCCCGTATGGCCCAACATGTTCAACCGATGGAAGCAATCCATATAACGTTGGTCCCGGCACGTGGAGCGCTAGGTGAAGAAGTGGATCTCGAATCCAATACAGTTACCGCCCGTATGGCTCGTAACATGGAGGCTGCTCATCGTCTGCTACATCTCCCTGATATTTTAGAGGAAGAAACGTTGCGTAATATTCAGCGAGATCCTGGAATTTCTGGGGTGTTGGATTTGATCCAGCGGGCCAGGGTGCTTGTACATGGAATTGGCGACGCAGAAGAAATGTCACATAGGCGCGGTTTGAGTGAGGGCATTGTTCACATACTAAAAGAGAAGAATGCTGTCTCCGAGGTTTTCGGCTATTACTTCAACGACGTAGGCGAGATGGTCTACCGCATGAATACTGTAGGTATGCAGATGGAACATGTTCATACGCTTGATACGATACTTGCGATTGCTGGTGGTAAGAGTAAGGCAAGGGCGATTTTGTCTTATATTCGAAATCGCGACAATTATGTACTGGTCACCGATGAGGCGGCTGTGCGGGAGATGTTTGCCTTACTGGAAAGTAGAGAATAAGCGTTGACTTTATAAAACGCTTTGTAAACATAAAGAGGAGGATGAATTATGACGAAGATTGCGATTAACGGTTTTGGCCGTATTGGACGTAACGTAGTGCGGGTGGCTTTGCAGAATCCAAAAGTGGAAGTTGTAGGTATTAATGATTTAACTGATGCAGAAACATTGGCCCATCTTTTCAAATACGATTCCGTACATGGTACGTATCATGAAGATGTGCATGTAGAAGGGGATACGATTGTTGTCGGAGACCGGAGAATCAAAGTGGCCGCCGAGCGTGATCCAGCTAACCTTCCGTGGAAAGAGTGGGGTGTAGACGTTGTCGTAGAATCAACGGGCCGTTTTACCAAACGCGAAGATGCGGCAAAACACCTGGAGGCGGGTGCGAAAAAAGTCATCATTTCAGCTCCTGCGAAAAATGAAGACATTACGATTGTACTTGGCGTGAATGAAGACAAATATGATCCGGCCAACCACCATGTTATCTCGAATGCATCCTGCACAACGAACTGTCTGGCCCCGTTCGCAAAAGTATTGCAAGAGAAATTCGGTATTCGTCGTGGTTTGATGACAACGGTACATGCGTATACGAATGACCAGCAAATTCTTGACCTGCCACATAAAGACCTGCGTCGTGCACGTGCAGCAGGCATGTCTATCATTCCTACTTCCACTGGTGCCGCTCGTGCAGTTGCTTTAGTATTGCCGGAGTTGAAAGGAAAACTAAACGGCTTTGCCATGCGCGTGCCTACACCGAACGTATCGGTAGTGGATCTGGTAGCAGAGTTGGATAAAAATGTATCGGCAGAGGAGATTAATCAGGCGTTGAAGCATGCAGCTGAGAACGAGTTAAAGGGAATTCTCGGCTATTCCGAAGAGCCGCTTGTATCCCGTGATTATAACGGAGATCCGCATTCTTCCACTATTGATGCATTATCCACAATGGTTATTGAGGATAACATGGTTAAAGTCGTATCATGGTATGACAATGAGTGGGGATATTCAAATCGTGTGGTAGATTTAATCGATTATGTCGTCAAAAAAGGGTTGTAAACAAGAAAAAGTGTGGTAGATTAGACAAATTATGTTGCAAATAAAGGCGCATAACAGCTAAAATAAATACGGTTATAAGAAAAATTCGCGGGCGTTGCCGCTCGTCCTTTTCCCACACAGAAGCCAAACGGCCGCTTTGTGTCACTTCAAGCGGACCGACAAAACATCTGGGTATCTCAGATGAGGGAGACAGTTGTCGGTCTTTTTCGCCCGCTGTGTCATGTGCTCCACAGGGAAAAAAGCAACGTTTGGCACACGCCTCGCGCGTTTTCAAGCGATACTTTCTTATACGATAAAAAAGGGGAGGGAACGAGCATATAGTCCCCCCTTTTTTTCTTGCATGGTCTATGGTCGGAATTTTAGAAATAAGGCGTAGCCGTATTGATTTCTAATTCTAAACCTGTTCTTATGATGTAGAAGAGGAATGAAGTTTTCATGAGATATAGGAGGGTTATCTGTTATGAACAAGAAGTCTGTTCGCGATGTTGATGTAAAAGGAAAACGTGTATTCTGCCGCTTCGACTTCAACGTACCGATGGAGGAAGGGCGTATTACGGATGATACACGCATCCGTGCGGCGCTTGCAACTATCGAATACCTCATGCAGAATGGCGCACGTGTTATCATGTCTAGCCATCTTGGCCGTCCGAAAGGCCAGGTCGTAGAAGAGTTGAGACTAGATGCGGTCGCGGATCGTCTTTCCCAGCTTCTCGGCCAGCAGGTAAAGAAAATGAACGACGTATACAGTGACGAGGTAAAAATAGAGGCCGAGAAGCTGCATGACGGGGAAGTTATGCTGCTGGAGAATGTTCGTTTCCATCCGGGCGAAGAGAAGAACGATGAAGAACTGGCCAAGCAGTTCGCGTCGCTGGCAGACCTTTTTGTAAACGATGCATTCGGTACGGCACACCGCGCCCATGCATCGACCGCAGGTGTGGCCCGTCATATTGAAGGAGTTGCAGGTTTTCTGATGGAGAAGGAGATCGAATTCCTGGGCACAGCCATCTCTCAATCGGATCGTCCACTTACCGCCATTATTGGCGGAGCTAAGGTAAAGGATAAAATTGGCGTTATTGAAAACTTATTGGAGAAAGTGGATAATTTAATTGTAGGTGGCGGTCTTTCCAATACGTTCATTAAAGCAAAAGGATACGATGTGGGTAATTCTTTGCTTGAAGAAGAAAAAGTGGAGCTAGCCAAATCGTTTATGGAAAAAGCTGAGCAAAAGGGCGTACGTTTCCTCATTCCGGTTGATGTAGTGGTTGCGGACAAGTTCGCGAACGATGCCGAGACAAAGGTAGTGGAAGTAGACTCCATTCCTGAGGGCTGGCAGGCGCTTGATATTGGGCCAAAAACGATTGAATTGTACAAGAATGCTGTCCTTGAATCTAAAACCGTAGTCTGGAACGGACCGATGGGTGTATTCGAGATGGATACATTTGCAGAAGGAACAAATGCAATCGCTCGCGCGCTGAAAGAAGTGAACGGCACGACTATCATTGGTGGTGGAGACTCAGTAGCCGCTGTGGAAAAAGCAGGTGTAGCGGAAGCGATGACACATATTTCAACAGGCGGAGGCGCTTCGCTCGAATTCATGGAAGGAAAAGAACTTCCAGGCGTAGCGGTCTTAGCAGACAAGTAAGGAGTTGAGATAAGAATGCAGAGAATACCTATCATTGCTGGGAACTGGAAAATGCATAAAACGACGGATGAGGGGCGCGAGTTTGCGCATGCTGTCCGTTCGCTTGCACCGGAAGGTAAAGTAGATACTGTTATCTGTGCTCCATTTACTTCATTGGATGTATTGGTACAGGAACTTCAGGAGTATCCGGTTGCTGTAGGGGCTCAGAATATGCATTGGGAAGAGTCAGGCGCCTATACGGGAGAGATTAGTCCAGGCATGTTGACGAATCTTGGTGTGCAGTATGTAATTATCGGACATTCCGAACGTCGCGAATATTTCGCGGAAACGGATGAAACAGTAAACAAGAAAACAAAAGCAGCATTCGCACATAAATTAATTCCTATCGTATGCGTTGGGGAAAACCTCGAGCAACGGGAGGGCGGAAAAACAAAAGAATGGGTGCGAGAGCAGGTGCTGCGAGCTGTAGAAGGCTTATCAAGCGAACAGGCAAAGCAGCTTATTATCGCTTATGAACCGATCTGGGCTATTGGAACGGGCAAGTCGTCCTCTGCAGAAGATGCGCAGGATGTAATCTCATTTATTCGCAGTACAGTGGAAGATGCGTTTGACGCCCAGGTAGCGGCACAAGTACGCATCCAATACGGCGGTTCGGTTAAACCGGATAACATCGCCACATATATGGAACAACCGGATATTGACGGCGCGCTTGTTGGGGGCGCAAGTCTGACTCCGGAATCGTTTCTCCAATTGCTAGAAGGAGCGCTAGGAGGCAAGAAGTAATATGAATCGACCGAAACCAGTAGCACTCATTATTATGGACGGATTCGGATACCGGGAAGAGGATTACGGTAATGCTATTCGGCAGGCAAAGACGCCGAATTTCGACAAATATTGGAACGAATACCCGCATACGCTGCTCGGCGCAAGCGGACTGGCCGTTGGACTTCCGGAAGGACAAATGGGTAACTCAGAGGTCGGACACTTGAATCTAGGGGCAGGGCGGGTCGTTTATCAGGATTTAACGCGTGTAACAAAAGCGATTAATGAAGGTACGTTCTACGAGAATGAAACGTTGCTGCGTGCTATGCAGCACGCACGCAATAACAATACGGCGCTTCACCTGTATGGCCTGCTGTCGGATGGGGGCGTACACAGCCATATTGACCATTTGTTCGCTCTCCTGAATCTAGCCAAAAAAGAAAATCTGGAACGCGTCTATATTCATGCATTTCTGGATGGACGTGACGTGGCGCCAGATAGTGCAGTTGGATATATTGAAGAATTACAGGAGAAAATTAAAGAAATCGGTGTTGGCCAGATTGCGACTGTACAGGGACGTTACTATGCGATGGACCGCGATAAACGCTGGGAACGTACGGAAAAGTCATACCGTGCCATGGTATATGGAGAAGGGCCGACATTTACAGATCCAATCGAAGCAGTGCGCGAGTCATACGAACGCAGTGTATATGATGAATTTGTTATGCCTACAGTTATTACAGATGCACAGGGTACGCCGCTTGCAACGGTAAAAGACAATGATAGCATCATTTTCTTCAACTTCCGTCCGGACCGTGCCATCCAACTGTCACAGGTGTTTACCAACGAAGATTTCCGTGGTTTTGATCGGGGAGAGAAACGGCCGAAAGATCTGTTCTTTGTCTGCATGACCAAATTTAGCGAAAGTGTTCAGGGGTATGTGGCATACAAGCCGGCAAATCTCGATAATACGCTGGGTGAAGTGTTGACACAGAATAATCTGCGCCAGCTGCGTATTGCAGAGACGGAGAAATATCCGCACGTTACGTTCTTCTTCAGTGGCGGTCGTGAAGCTGAATTCGAAGGCGAGAAACGGATTCTGATTAATTCGCCGAAAGTAGCAACATATGATCTGCAGCCAGAGATGAGCATCTATGAAGTGACGGATGCATTGTTGGCTGAGATTGAGCAAGATGCCCATGACGTTATCATTCTGAACTTCGCCAATTGTGACATGGTAGGCCACTCCGGCAAGATGGCTCCGACGATTAAGGCGGTGGAAGCGGTAGACGAATGCATGGGTAAGGTTGTCGAAGCAATTCTTGCTAAAGGTGGCGTATCGCTTGTGACCGCCGACCATGGCAATGCCGACCTGATGCTAGATGAAAAAGGAAATCCAATTACGTCGCATAGCACATATCCAGTTCCGTTCATTTTGACGAAGCAGGAGCTAGAGCTGCGTGAAGACGGTATTCTGGCCGATATTTCGCCAACCATTTTAAAGCTGCTTAATGTAGAACAGCCTAAAGAAATGACAGGTAAGCCGCTATACTAGGAAAAAAATTATTTTACATATCAATAAGGAGATGAATAAACATGACCATTATTTCCGATATTTACGCACGTGAGGTTCTTGACTCTCGCGGCAATCCGACAGTGGAAGTAGAAGTATATCTTGAATCCGGTGCTATGGGACGCGCCATGGTTCCATCTGGTGCTTCCACAGGCGCTCACGAAGCGGTAGAATTGCGCGATGGTGAAAAATCCCGTTACCTGGGCAAAGGTGTACTGAAAGCCGTAGATAACGTAAACAATATCATCGCTCCAGAATTAGCAGGATTCGACGCACTGGATCAAGTAGGGATTGACAATCTGCTGCTTGAGCTGGACGGCACAGAGAATAAAGGTAAGCTAGGCGCCAACGCTATTCTTGGCGTTTCTATGGCGGTCGCACGCGCGGCAGCCGAAGCGCTGGGCGTGCCTCTTTACACATATCTTGGCGGATTCAATGCAAAAACGTTGCCGACTCCGATGATGAACATTCTTAATGGGGGTGCCCACGCTGACAATAACGTGGACATCCAGGAATTCATGGTTATGCCGGTAGGTGCGGAGAGCTTCGCACATGCACTTCGTATGGGTGCGGAAATCTTCCATAACCTCAAAGCCGTGTTGAAAGAAAAAGGCTTGAATACGGCAGTAGGTGACGAGGGTGGATTTGCACCGAACCTGTCTTCTAATGAAGAAGCCCTGCAAACGATTATTGCCGCCATCGAAAAAGCAGGCTATAAGCCTGGTGATGATGTTATGCTTGCGCTTGACGTAGCGTCAACAGAAGTGTACAAAGATGGAAAGTATGAATTGGCCGGTGAGGGCATTACCAAGACAACAGACGAAATGATCGACTACCTGGAAATGCTCGTAAACAAATACCCGATTATCTCTATCGAAGATGGTCTGGCTGAAGACGATTGGGAAGGCTGGAACAAGCTAACACAACGTATCGGTGACCGTGTACAATTGGTAGGTGACGATTTGTTTGTAACGAATACATCTCGTCTCTCTCAAGGTATTGAGCAAGGAACTGCGAACTCCATCCTAATCAAGGTAAATCAAATTGGTACGCTGACTGAGACGTTTGACGCGATCGAGATGGCAAAGCGTGCGGGCTATACAGCCGTTATCTCTCATCGTTCCGGTGAAACGGAAGATTCCATCATCGCCGACATCGCCGTAGCTACCAATGCTGGCCAGATTAAAACGGGTGCTCCTTCCCGTACAGACCGCGTTGCGAAGTACAATCAGCTTCTCCGCATTGAGGACGAACTGGCATATATTAGCAAATATGCAGGCCGGACCGCGTTCTATAACGTGAAAAAATAAATACGAAGTCAAAAAAGACCTGTCTGTTTCAGTGAGCGATAAGCCGCTGAAGCAGGCAGGCTTTTTTAATGGATAAGAAAAGGGATGTCGCTATAAAAGATGCATTAAATCCAGCCTTTTTCGCTCGCTGTCTTAATCGCTTGATGTCTGGACTCTGCTTCAAGCTTTTGAATTGCAGATGATAGGTAGTTTCTTACAGTGCCGTTCGTTAAGTATAAAGTTTTAGCGATTTGCTCTGTTGTCAGACCATTTTTTACAAGCCGGAGTATTTCTGCTTCACGTTCTGTTAAAGGATTCTCTTCGTTTATGAAGAGAGCGGCGGCTAAATCGGTGCTTATAATCCGTTCTCCGTTTATTACTTTGCGGATAGAGGAAATTAAAAAATCGATCGGTTCATCTTTGAGCAAATACCCGTCCACTTTAAGAGCCAAAGCTTTTTGTAAATATCCAGGCCGGGCAAAGGTGGTGACGATGATGATTTTGCATGGATTTTTCTGCTCTCGCAGCTTTTCCGCAACTTCAAGCCCTGTCATAAAAGGGATTTCAATATCAAGCAGGCAGACGTCTGGATGATAGTTCTCAATGGCTTTAAGAGCTGCTTTTCCATCAGCAGCCTGAGCGACTACTTCGATATCATCCTCAAGCGTTAATAAGGATGCAAGCGCCCCACTTAGCATTTTTTGATCCTCTGCGATTACTACCCGTATCATATTCCTTCTTTCCTTTCCTCCTGAATCGGAACCGTTAATATTACTGTTACACCGCTATCCGGGACAGCTTTAATTTCTGCCTTTCCTTGCAGAAACTGCATTCGCTCCTTTATTGATTGCAGACCGTTACCGTTTGTTGCTTGTGTAAAGCCAACGCCGTCATCCGTTACCTGAATTGTATACATACCGGCCTGGTAATTCGTTGTAATGGTGCAGTGGTTCGCTTGGCTATGTTTCATTGTATTCGTTACGGCTTCTCTGATAGAAAGAGCCACCATTGTTTCGGCAATTCTGGTTAATGGTGGCATAGATGCTAGCTCCTTTACAGTCAGTTCGATCTTTGCTGTTTGGAGTGCGTGTTTTGCATAGTTTATTTCTTCCTCAAGTGAAACGTATTTCATTGAATCAACAAGCTCCCGCACTTGCTTTAAAGCCGCTCGTGAAGTAGTCAGGATATCTGTTAACTCTTGCTTTGCCTGTCCCGTATCCTTTTCCATCAATCTTATTGTAAGTTCGCTTTTCAATTTAATCATTATTAAGGTTTGTCCGAGTGTATCGTGTAAATCCCTTGCGATGCGGTGTCTTTCTTCTTCTTGTATATATCTTGCGATTTTTTCATTGGCAGCGTTTAATTCGGATTGTAGCCGTTTGGACTTTCCTCTAATGTAAATGACAATAGGAATTAACAGCTGGACCGACAGAGTAGGCAAGTAAACAGCTTTTTCAAAAGAAAAAAGCTGTTTACCGTTATATTCGTTTACGATTAAAAACATAGCTATGATTCCTGCCATACCAACCGCGATATGTGCTTTTGAGTTTGCGCGCCCTAATAAATCAGCGATGATGAAACCGTACAAAATCAGCCATTTATTGACGAATATCCCGAACAACGTTAAAATTGCACATCCGAGCAAGCTGGATGCCAACAGTCGCCAGTCACGGTACCAGAGGCTGATATAAAAAGCCGTCAAAAAAAGTGCAAATAATAGAAGATTGCCGATAATGCCAATCGGACTCGGTTCTGTAGTCATATGATAAAACAGAAAGACTACAGCGATGACATCGATGAGAAGGTAGTTTTCTATTTGATCAGACGGATATATTCTTCTAATCATGTTGTACATCCTCCAGCGACAGGAATCGAAATTTCATCGGTGAAGATTTTACTGATAGGTAGTACGTGATAAATATTTTCGAGCTAATTCCATTGGACCGATTGGGAACTTCTGTAACCATAAAAAGGCAAAGCCGAGCTGAAACACGCAAATAAGCAGCCAAATCATGACAATTGAGAGTGAATCCACCTTTTCGCCAAGCCCAAGTCCCCATCCATAGAAAATAGCCGTTCCAAGAATATTTTGTATGACATAGCAGCTGAGCGACATTTTTCCGGCCTGCTCTAACCGCGACCAAAGCCAGAAGTTTGGCTTTTTCTCTACTAATCTGGCAATTATGGACATATAGCCGAGAGACAGAATAGGAGCGAACAAATAGCGGACAGGAAAATCAAACGCACCGCCGGGAATAAAAATTAATAAGTTTAACGGCAATCCGGCGAGTAATCCGATTTTCAGCAGCTTTGCACGAAGCTTTCTGCCGTTTTCATCCGGTGAGAATGCGCCGGAACGCATAAGCGTGACGCCAAGTAAAAAGAGAAAAATATTCATTGGAATGACGAGAATCACTTCAATTCTGAGTGAAAGGAAATGCAACAGTCTGTATTGAACCTGTTCCAGCCAGTTATCCTCCTTATACAGCATAACGGTATCCCGCATGTCACCCAGGGAAATATTGGCTCCTATCAGGTTTGCATATATTCCTATCACTAAAACGAATAAAAGCATTGCAGCATGAAAACCACCGACCCATTTCATCGTTCTTTTAATTGCTTCGTCTCCACGTCTGACTACAAAACAAACGATAATTGCGGTCACAGCATAGCTCATTAATATATCGTATTCCATGACGAGTGCGAAATGAATAAAACCTTCTACCAGTAATATAAACGACGTCCACAGGTAAGTTCCAGGCCAGGCCGTTCCCTTGCGCAAGGATTGCTGGTACTTTAGTTCAAGTCCGACGCCAAACATAATTGTCAACAGTCCGAGCAACTTGCCGTTTACGAGAAATAAAACGAATAGCCTGATGAAATCATTAATTGATGTCCACCATTCAGAATGGTCAAACGTAAAAATATAGGATAAGTTGCCCAGATGAGCAAATATCCAAATATTCGTTCCAAGCGTTCCTAAAACAGCAAAACCGCGCAATATATCAAGCAGTCGGATTCTTTTGCTTTTTTCCTTCACGGCCTCTCCCTCGTTTCCTTTTTGTAAGTTAATTTCATTGTAATTTCATAGAAAAGGGGAGGGTATTCACAGCCGTAAGGATTATTATATGACAACTGTCATATAAGGGAAAAACAAAAATATTTACCCAAAGAAAAGAATAGGAAGTTCGTTAATGGGAAAGCATATAGCTGTCACCTAACATTTCGTTTTATTTGTAATGATTTTCTACAGATAGTATATTATAATAGAAGGTAAAGGAGGGGCGGACAATGGACGGAAGTATTATTGATACAGTCATCGCCCGGATTAAGGAGCGGGGGGGACGCGTCACCGTACAGCGATTAGCTATTATCAATGTGTTGATGCGCCTGGATCATCCGACGGCGGAGGAGATTTACCAGTTCATGCAGGATGAGTTCCCGACCCTGTCATTCACGACAGTATACAACACCCTAAAATCGCTCAAAGAGCTTGGGGTGGTACATGAACATTATCAGGATGAGCGCTCGCGCTTCGAAATTACCGAAGAGCCGCACCATCACTTTCACTGTGTTGTATGCGATAAGCTGATTGATATAGAGCCGGGCAAAATTTCGTTGCATATGGAACCGGAAGTCGAAACCGAGTATTCTCCACTGGAGACAAAAGTTGTGCTTGAAGGTATCTGTAAGGAATGCCGGAAGCAGGAAGCGGGGCAGCCTTGAAGACGATTCTTCTTTATGGTACATTAATAGGTGGCAAATACTAAAAATGGATCGCTCCGTTTTGGGGAGGAAGAAGAATGGCTGTATTTCTCAAGATAATACTTGTAATTGTTTCAATTTTGCTTATCGGAGTCGTATTGCTCCAATCCGGCAAGAGCGCCGGTCTTTCCGGTTCGATTGCGGGCGGAGCCGAACAGATCATGGGAAAAGCAAAAGCACGAGG
The DNA here is from genome assembly GCF_001274715.1 of Aneurinibacillus migulanus. Lineage (GTDB taxonomy): Bacteria > Bacillota > Bacilli > Aneurinibacillales > Aneurinibacillaceae > Aneurinibacillus > Aneurinibacillus migulanus. The sequence goes on from NZ_LGUG01000004.1 coordinate 406,916, forward strand.
CGTTGATGCCTTGTTAAATAAAATAACGGTAATTCTGGCAGTGCTTTTTATGGTATTATCTATCGCTGTCGCGTATTTCTTACGCACATAAGATTCGTATATTGACAGCCTGAACATGGGTGCAAACAGCAAGTGAAATGCTTGCTGTTTTTCTTTATCTTGAAGAAGGGAAGATGCATATGATCGGTTGCTTGTTGATTCATGGATTTACCGGAAGTCCGTATGAAGTAGAGCCAGTTGCTCGCTATTTTGCGGGACGGGGATGGCGAATCGAGTCTCCTGTGCTTGCCGGACATGAAGGACATGCCCTCTCCCTCAATAAGGTAACGTGGCAGGATTGGGTGCGTTCCGCCGAAGAAGTGCTGCAAGATATGTTGCTCACCTGTGAGCGTGTATATATTGTCGGTTTTTCTATGGGTGGACTTATTGCAGCGCATTTGGCTGCCCGTTATCCGATAGACAAATTGGTACTGCTAAGCGCCAGCTTGTTCTATATTAATCCACGTCAACTGTTTAAAGACGCTGCCACGATTATCAAAAAGCATTTCACATCGGCGACCGACGCCAAAGAAGAATATCGACGCTATTTGAATAAAGCGACTTCTACTCCACCACGCGCGGTTATCCACTTTCGCCATCTGGTGAAAATCTTAAAGCAAGAATTGTCGAAAGTCACAACGCCGACGCTTATCATCCAGGGTGGCAAAGACGATCTGGTGGAACCTCGTAGTGCTGACTACATCTACCGTACAATTCGCTCGACGGAAAAACACCTACATATTCTTCCGGAATCGAAACATATTATTTGTCATGATTGCGAACAGGCGCAGTTACTTCAATTGATTGACAAATTTTTGACTTCTCCGCAACACGCCAGCAAAGGAGAGATGTCTGATGAAAGCTAAGCGACGCTCCCCGGAGACATTTTTATATTCAGGCGGCAAAGTCGGACTGCTTTTGCTTCACGGATTCACTGGAAGCACAGCCGAGATGCAGCCGATGGGCCGCTTTTTTCATAAGCTTGGGTTTACGGTATATGCGCCCTTACTTGCCGGTCACGGTACGACACCAGAGGAGATGGCTGAAACCCGCTGGCCTGACTGGTGGCAGAGCGCGCTGGACGGGTATGAACGCCTAGAAGAAGAAGGCTGCGAACGAATTGCAGTGGCTGGGCTTTCCATGGGTGGCTTATTGACCATGCGCCTTGCATATCATCGTCATCCTTTTGCGCTCATTCTACTGAATACGCCAGTGGACGTGCGTGACAAACGAATCCGCTGGGCAAGATACGTGCATCATATTCGCCCTTATATTCCCCGCGGCGGCACTAAGGAGGCGCATATCGAATCAGAGCTATTTCCTTATGAACGTAGCCCTGTTGCCTGCATTGCTAGCCTCTGGTCCCTTATTAATCTTACAAAAAAAGAAATGAACCGCGTAAAGGTGCCTACGCTCGTTGTTCAATCCACTATCGATGAGACTGTAGAGCCGGCGAGCGGTGATTATATTTATTCACATATTGGTTCAAACTATAAAGAAATGAAACGATATCATAAATCCGGTCACATCATTACGCTTGACAAAGAGCGAGAACATGTTTTCCGCGATATAGCTGATTTTCTGGAAATAATTATTGGTAAAGTATAGAAGAGTTGCATTTATTTTGAGTAAAGGAGAGGACGAACGTGGCAACAGAAGCAGATATTTTACGATTTATGCGAGAGCAGGCAAGTCGTCCTATGACAGTCAAAGAACTGGAAGAAGCATTTGAGATTGAGTCGTCCGGTGCGTTTAAGGATTTTGTTAAAACTCTTAACCAGCTTGAGGATACGGGACAGATTATCCGTACGCGCACGAATCGGTACGGTGTACCAGAGAAGATGAATCTTATCCGCGGTCGGTTGCAGGCACATGCCAAAGGCTTCGGATTCGTTATTCCGGAGGAAGAAGGAGCGCCAGATATTTATATTCATGCTAATGATATGAATGGGGCAATGAATCGGGATGTCGTATTGGCACGCCTTAATCAGAATGCGAAGGGGCCGCGCCTTGAAGGAGAAATTGTGCGCATCGTTGAGCGCGCAAATCATACGATTGTCGGCACATATCAGGATGAGAAGCATTACGGTTTTGTGATGACAGATGACAAGCGGATTACAAAGGACATCTTTATTCCGAAAGATGAATCACTGGGAGCGGTAGACGGGCATAAGGTCGTCGTCGAAATCGTACGCTATCCAGAGACAGGCCGAGGCAATCCGGAAGGAAAGATCGTCGAAATTCTCGGGCACAAGAATGATCCGGGTGTCGATATTGTATCTATCATTCGTAAATATGGCTTGCCAGAGACATTCCCTGAAGAGGTAATGAGAGAAGCCGAGGCAGTTCCGGATACTATCAGTGAAGATGAGATTCAGGGACGACGCGACCTGCGTGAGCGAGTCATGGTTACCATTGACGGAGCCGACGCTAAAGACTTGGATGATGCCGTATCTATCGAGACGCTGGAGAATGGTAATTATCGTCTTGGGGTCCACATCGCAGATGTAAGTTATTATGTCAAAGAGAACTCGGAATTAGACGTGGAGGCATTCCGTCGAGGTACTAGCGTGTATCTGGTCGACAGGGTGATTCCGATGCTGCCACACCGCTTATCGAACGGGATTTGTAGCTTGAATCCAAAAGTGGATCGGTTAACGCTGACATGCGATATGGAAATTGATCATGAAGGCCATGTTGTGAACCATGAAATCTACGAGAGTGTCATTCGCACCAATGAACGCATGACGTACTCGGAAGTATACAGAATTCTGGAGGAAGATGACGAGGAGCTAAAAGAACGGTATAGCGAGCTGGTGCCGCATTTCGAAGCAATGAAAGAGCTGGCGCTTCGTTTGCGCGAATTCCGTATGGAGCGCGGCGCGATTGATTTTGATTTTGGCGAAGCCAAAATTATGGTTGATGCACAGGGGAACCCAACAGAAGTAAGAATGCGGGATCGTACGGTTTCTGAACGAATTATCGAGGAGTTCATGCTCAAGGCAAACGAAACCGTAGCCGAGCATTTTCACTGGATGAATGTACCTTTCATCTACCGTGTGCATGAAGACCCGGACAGCGACCGGTTGCAGACTTTCCTTCAATTTGTAACGAATTTCGGTTACTTTGTACGGGGTACATCAACCAACATCCATCCTCGTACGCTACAGACGCTGCTTGAACAGGCTAAAGACACGCCGGAAGAGACGGTCATCTCCAAGGTAATGCTGCGGTCAATGAAGCAGGCGAAGTATGCTGCCGAGAATCGCGGACACTTTGGTCTGGCGGCTGAGTTCTATACACACTTCACATCACCGATTCGCCGTTATCCGGACTTGATTGTACACCGGATGATCCGCGAATCACTGAAAAAGGGCGGATTTACGCCACAGCGTATTGAAGAATGGTACGCAAAAATGCCGCAGGTGGCTGAACAGTCATCAGAGCGCGAGCGAAATGCGGTAGATGCGGAACGGGAAACTGATGATTTGAAGAAAGCCGAATACATGCTTCAGCACATGGACGAAGAATTTGATGGTATCGTCAGCAGTGTTGCTTCGTTCGGTATGTTCATCGAGCTGCCGAATACGATTGAGGGCATGGTGCATATTAGTTACCTTACGGACGATTACTACGACTTCCATGAGAACCAATATGCCCTGATTGGACAGCGAACAGGTCGCATGTTCCGTATCGGAGATGAAATACGTGTCAAAGTCGTAAACGTCAATGTGGATGATCATACGATCGATTTCGAAGTGGTCGGTTTGAAACGTAGCAAGGCGCCAAGTCGGAGTGAAGGGCGCAAAGCCAAAGTGATCCCCGCTCAGAAAAGCGAGCGTAAGCAGCGTGGTAAGGGGAAACCGGCTAAAGGAAAGGCCAACCCGTTCTGGATGGAAGTAGCCGAGAAGAAAAAAAATAAAAAGAGTGCTGCTCCCAGATCGGTACGAAAGAAAAAGAAAAAATAGCGAAAATGACGCGCATGGCAATCACCGCATACGATAGCCATGTGCGTCTTCATTTTTATCTACGCATTACCGCTTTTTAATAATAGTTGCTTTGTGGTACTATGTATAGATACGAGAAAATGTTGGCGGAGGAACGCTTGGCGATGAGCAAAGAAGGAATCAAAGTGCTGGCGCAGAATAAAAAGGCGCGCCACGATTATTTCATTGAAGAAACATATGAAGCGGGTATTGTTCTTACAGGAACCGAGATTAAATCGATCCGCAGAGGCCGGGTCAATCTAAAGGATGGGTATGCCGGCATTCGGAACGGTGAAGCATGGTTATACAATGTGCACATCAGCGAGTATGAGCAAGGGAATCGCTATAATCATGATCCGGTTCGAACACGCAAGCTACTGTTGCATCGTTCCGAGATTTACAAGCTTCTCGGACAGACTAAGATGCAGGGCTACTCGCTTGTGCCACTTCGTCTGTACCTTAAAGGCGGATTCTGTAAGGTGGAAATTGGTCTGGCGAAGGGGAAAAAGAATTACGATAAGCGTGAATCGATTAAGCAGCGTGACGCGCAGCGCGAAATGCAACGCGCATTGCGGGACCGGAATAGGTAAGAGTTGGAATGAATCCTTGGCATACATGTTGCATGATACATGGGGATATGCTATACTAGGAACATAACTTAATAATAGGTTATGAATGCTCTGCTTCCCAGGAGCGACCCTTTTTATAATGGGGGCGTTCTGGATTCGACGGGGATGGTTCGAGCATGAGTAGCGAGCCGGTGGGTTGCGATTCCGTAAACAACGCAAGCGTAAATATAAACGCTAAGAAACAAAACAACTTCGCTTTAGCTGCCTAATAAGCAGTAGCGGTCTTATCTCTCCATCGTCCATGTGGCGGGAATAAGACTCAACCCTTAGTGGACTACGCCTAAAGCTTCCGTCTGGAGCCGAGGGAAGAGACTAATCAGACTAGCCTATCAGGTAGTGGGTTACCTGGCAGCCCGGTAGGCGAATCAACCACAGGTAACTGCGCTCGGAGAAGCTTATGTCATCGAAGTCTTCGGACGTGGGTTCGATTCCCACCGCCTCCACCATACATATGCGTGGAGTTTTTTAGTTAATTGTGATTTAAAGCATAATTTTGCCGTTGTGGTAAACTTATGCTTTAGAACATTTAACCTTTTTGATTGAATGTTTTTATTAGTAATCAGAAATGTATGTTGCAAAATCTAAACTCATCCATTGTGATGAGTTTTTTTAAGTTTTTCAATTATTGGGCAGAGTAGCGTACTTTTTAGTATAAAATGCCCTGTTTGTGTTGATTTGAAATCAAGATGCGATGCTTTTTTGCCTTTGTGGCTTTGTAAAAAAGATTGATAATTTACAATAAAGTTTGATAAAAGATAAACTCTTCGGTATACAGCTAAGAATTTGTTTTTTTGTTTTTTCTGACAGATAACAAGAGGATGACAATATGAAACAAAGTCCTTGGAAAAAGGTTCGTTTCTTGTCTATGAGCCACAAACCAATAAGTTATAAATATCATTGTGAACACCTTTAAGCCGGAGTAATTGATAGGGATAATATGGAAATGAGGGATAAAGTTCGTTGTGATTCTGTACTCTATTTTTTATTAAAGAACCTTATTCAGCTTTATTCGAAGGTTAAAGTTTATTGGATAAGTTAAGGTTTTTAAATAAAAAAGCCAGGGTAGTATATCCCCGGCTAGTTCTGATTAAAAATTTATAGCTCTTCCTTAACCATTCAATCGGTGAATGATTTTTTTAATTTTATCCTGGTCAGAATCAAGAATCCCATAAATAACCCCCGGCATGTTGTAAAGATACTCTTTGTCATTCAAACTGTATGAAAGAATAGGAGTCATAGTTATGAAATCATGTTCTTTTTCACTTTTGATACTGAGGGAATTGATTTTAATATGCTTAACTTCTTCAGGTTTGATTTTTAAAAGGTCTTTGAATTGATATGAAATCTCATCTGTAAGATCATAGACCTTAGAAACAGAGATGTTTTGTTTTTCCTTATTTTTTATGTTTACATCTAAGGCTGGAGTTGGATAACCGACTTTATAATCTCCAAAAGGAGCCAAATGTTCGTTTTGGAAAGGGACGCTGTTTTGAACGGTTATCTCTCCAAATTCGTGTGTTGTTGTTTTCTCATTATTAAACTGAATTAACAGTTTATCAGCTTTTTCTACATGATTTGTTAAGACTTGTACGGTTACTATAATATTTACCAACTTATACCCTTTGTGGAAAATACCTGTATCTACCTTGTAGTCAACAACTTTGATATTCGGATTATTAAACGTAAGGGAAGTAACCTGATCTTTAAGAGATGAATCTTGTTTTCGAATATCTTGCACACCAAAGATATTGAATGACATCCCCTCATTATCATCGATAACATAACTAATAAAATTGTTACCGAATATTAGTTTAACATCTTCTTTACTTTCCTTATTTAGTGTAGTGCTGTTTAACATGAAAGTTAAAAGCACTGAAATAACCAATAGAAGTAGGATTAACCAATATTTATTTATTTTAACCATACGTACCTCTTTGTTAATTATTGATAAGCAACAACTAAATAAGTATCTTTAAGAGGAGCATAGTGATACGTGTGTTCCGTTTTGTACAACGTTCCGTTGTGAGCATACGTATTCAACTTAACATATCTTTTGTAGAAATCGCTATAGAATGCCAACTTACTATAAAGGCTATTGTTTGCTGGAATAGTTATACCTACAGAATAAGTTGTTGTTACTGTATGGGACACTCCAAGAGCGCTGGAAATACCAGCTGCACTCAAACCTACAGTAGACGATTGAACTATGTTCTTCCACTTCTTCACCGCTATCACCAAAAGCTGTTTGAGGTACAAGTAACAACAATAGTAATGCAAAAACCAACACCTTTCTTACTGACATTGACATGAATAGTTTTGAACCCGCCATTTTCTTTCCGCCTATTAATAATAAAATTTTCTTGCAAAAAATAGTATTCTACCCAAGTATTTCTAAGTCCTTCTTGTTTTCTAATAATTATTACAATTTATAAAATGGTAATATATATCTATATTTTGCCTGATGCACAAAAATAGTTTGCCATTTTCTCTCTTTTCAATTCTGTATTTGTTCATCATAGAGCTTATTTCTAATAAAAAAATACAAGAAAAAGCATGATAATCCACTGATGGAATACCATGCTTTTTCTTGTTATGTTTAGTTGAAGAGAGATAGATTGTCGCTTAGGTTCAACTGCATGTTATTCTGCTTTATTAAAAAGTGATTGTATAGTTTGTCACTTCATCATTTTCTTCGTCATAATGTAGATTTGAAATAAAGTCGCGACAAAATAAAATTGCAAAGTTTTACCCCTTTGGATATTTTTATCTAAAGTTATATACATCTGATTTGATACATCGACAAATTCTTGGGGTGAGAGATAAGAAAAGAAGGAAGGGTGGTGGGCGGGAACGGTCGGAAAAAGACACGTTTGCCTTTCTTCTGCTGGATCGCAGGGCGCATCCAACCTCTTCTTTTTTCCGAATCTCCTCCTTCCAACCACACTCCCCTGTCAAAATATCAAGTGTAATTTATATAGTTTTGCTATTGGACAATTTAGCTTATGATACTGTGTTTTAGAGCTTAAGTTTTTGATACACTTACAAATAATGAAACATGTTTGAGTATTGGAGGCACAAAAATGGAAAAAGAAAAAATACCGAAAGTCGGGGTAGGGGCTGTTATACTAGATGAAAGTAACCGTATCTTACTTGTATTACGCAAAAAATCCCCGGAGGCTGGCTGCTGGAGTTTACCTGGGGGCAAAGTAGAGTATATGGAAACAGTGGAAAATGCTGTAATACGCGAGATTAAAGAAGAGCTTGGCATAGATATTGCGATTGAACGACTATTATGCGTTACGAATCATATCGTTCAATCGGAAAGCGTTCACTGGGTTGCTCCTACTTTTGTTGCTCATATTGCTAATGGTAAGGTGCAGAATAAGGAGCCACATGCTTTACAGGAAGTGCAATGGTTCCCTATTGATGATGTACCAGATAATATTACGATCACAACAGAGTACGCTCTTGAAAGGCTGAAAGGATAAAAGAGGTTAGCTTTGGAGGAAAAATGAATACTGTTTTATTTGATTTAGATGGCACACTGCATAATAGTGAGAAATGGTATATACAAGCATGTTGTACCTGTATTGAAGCGATTAGGGAACGCGAGCTTACCGATGAAGAAAAAGACTACTTGGTCGGAAAGCCGATTACTAAAATTTTAAGTGAGTGGTTTTTGGGGCAAGAAAAAGAGGTGCTTCGCTCATTCTTTACACACTATGAAATGATTAATTACCAGATTCGGGAATATATCGGTGTTTATGAGATGTTAACTGAATTAAAGGCTAGAGAGATAACAATGGGTATTGTTTCATCAAAGTACAGAAGATATATTGTACAGGAACTGCATAACACAGGCCTCTTGCCTTTTTTCGATGTTATTGTAGGGCTAGATGATTGCAAGGAACCAAAACCAAATCCTGAGCCATTGTTAAAGGCAATTAATGAGTTATACATAGAACCGAAGGATTGCATCTATATAGGAGATCAGCCAACAGATGTTTTAGCCGCCAATGCAGCGGGTATCGAGTGTTTTGGAGCATTATGGGGAGAAGGACAAAAAGAAAAGCTACTAAGTGTATCACCTGCTGGTTTATTACAAAAGCCAGAGGATATATTAGTTATTGATCGTCTTCAAGATAACCTTGACAGAGTAAGTTGTCCAAGAAGTAAATGAATACGATTGTTTCATCATTAAGTAGCATACATTCTCTTAATTTATTATATACATCTCACTTTATAAATTTACATATTCTTGTGGTGAGAGGTAAGAAAAGAAGGAAGGGCGGGAGCGGTCGGAAAAAGACACACTGGCCTTTCTTCTGCTGGATCGCAGAGTGCATCTAACCTCTTCTTTTTCTGAATCGCCTACTTCTAACCACGCTACCATGTCAAAATATCAAGTGTAATTTATATAGTATAGCATTTGATAAAAATTTTTATCTTAACCAACGTATATAACATATACATCGCCATCAAGCTGAAACTTTTCACTTTGGAACTACGGAAAATTTTAGCTTGATGGCGACGTAGCATTACCTACAAACGTATAGATTAAGGAGATTTTCTACCTCACCTGGCGATTCATAAATAATAAATATATGAAAAAAGGAGCGCCAAATAAAGCAATAAAGCCGCCTGCCGGAACATCCAGAGGCGAAAATAGCATTCTGCCCATAATATCAGCAATAACGAGCAGCATGGCACCTATAAAACCGGCCGCTGGAAGCAAGCAAATATTCTGAGAGCCAACTATTTTCCGTGCAATATGTGGGGCCATTAAGCCAATAAAACCAATGCCACCCGCGACGCCTATCGCAGCTCCAGCTAATGCAACACTGACGCCAATAAGCAGCATTTGTGTCCTCTGTACATTACTCCCCAGCCCTATTGCGATTTCTTCACCGAGCTGCAAAACGTCTAAATGTTTGGCCCAATAAATAGCTGGAGGAACAAAAACAACGATCCATGGAAGTAGAGTGAGAACGGATGACCATGAGGCACCATGCACACTGCCGGTTAGCCAACTCATAGCTTGAACGGTCATGTAGGTAGGTCCGGTTATAATAAAATATACTGTTAAAGCTGACATTGCAGCTGAAATCCCTATACCAATGAGCACAAGTCTTAAAGGAGAGGCGCCTTTTTTCCATGCCAGGACATAAATAAGAATTGTAGTTAAGAGAGAACCGATAATTGCAATGAAAGGAAGCCAGTGAATACTGTATTGCCCCGCGGACATTGTTAGGAAAGCAATAGCTGCAACATTGCCGCCACCCGTAATTCCGATCAAATCCGGAGAAACAAGCGGATTTCGGATCACCCCTTGCATAATAGCACCCGCCACTCCTAAAGCGATCCCCACAAGGATGGCTAAAATAATTCTTGGTAAACGAATATCAAGAATGATTAATGAGTTCGTGCTGTCTTCTATTCCACACAATACCTTTACTATTTCCAAAGGAGAAATAAACAGTGACCCTGCACCGACACTGAGAAAAGAAATAAAAAGCAGCAAGATGAGAAGACCAATAACAGCACGCTGCCGCTTGAATAAATGTACAGTTTTATAGTGTCTGAGTATGTTTTTATTCATTAACTTATCCTCTTTCTAGCTAGATACACGAAAAAAGGAACGCCCATTATTGCTGTCGCTACACCAATAGGCAGATTGGCAGAAGACAACAATAGCCTGGAAACAAGGTCGGCATAAATTAACAGATTTCCACCTAATATAGCGCAATAAGGAATAACCCAACGATAATCCAAACCTGCAATAAATCTGGAAATATGCGGAACAACGAGGCCTACAAATCCAATCGGACCTGCAATGGATACGGAAGCGCCCGCCAGTAAGACAACGATAACTGCTATCAGTCCTTTGATTAACGCCGTTCGTTGTCCAAGCCCTTTTGCGACATCTTCTCCCATGGACAGAACATTAACGGAACCGGATATAAGAAAAGCGGCAATTATAGCAATCATCATGTAGGGAAGAACAGATAATAAGTGCTCCATGTCCCTCCCGGCTATGGAACCCACAAGCCAGAATAGAACGGTATCCATGTTTTCGTTTTTTATTAGGGATATAATGGAAGTTAAAGATGAGCAGAAAGCCGCAATAGCGGCACCTGCCAAGACAATTCTTAAATTGGTTTCTCCTCTGCCCAGCAAGCCGACTATATAAACAAGTAACGCTGTTAGGGCAGCCCCGAAGAACCCCACCCATACGAGTGTTAGTAAAGGTAAGGCTGAATCAATAAAGCTAAGCGCTATAGTGATGAAAAGAACCGCCCCTGCATTAATACCGAAGATAGATGGAGAGGCAAGGGGATTTCTCGTGAAAGCCTGCATGATTGCTCCGGCCACCGCCAAGCTTCCACCTACACTAACAGCAATCAAGGCTCGAGGGATGTTAATTGTCATAATGGTAATGTGTGCCTTCGAGCCGTTAAAATGAAAAAGGGCTTCAATCAACGTTGCTAAAGAATATGTATGGTATCCATAAAGAATATTACAAATGACACCGAAGATCAGGAAAACAATGCTAAGTAAAAAACATAGAAGTTTACTAGACCGACTTTGAAGCATAGCTTAGAGAAAATCTCCTTCCTAATATAAAGTGAAACTTTCATCAAAGAGAAAGTTGTTTTCCCAGTGATGAAAGTTTTAGGAGAAAAATGCAAGAGGATCATTTGCATGATCTATTTGATCTTAAGATTTTCAAATCTAGCTTCAATGTCTTTAATTAGCAATTTTGCGGAAATGATTCCGCCGGATGTATTCCATATCGGTTCATTTACTTTAAATGCACGGTCTTTTTTAACTACATTTAAATTTTGTGCAAGAGGATCTTTTAACCACTCATCAGCTGTTTGCGTAGCCCCGAAATTTCCCTCTCGATCAGAGGTGAAATAAAAGAACACATCACCATCCAGCACTTCCATTTGTTCTTTGGTAATGTCTGCTGAAAATTCGTCTTTATTTTGAGCATCTGGGCGGGCAAAGCCCAATTGATTTAGAATGACTCCGGCAAAGTTATCTTTATAATAGACACGGACCTTTCCAGGTTGGAACCTGGCTAATGAAATACGGAGTTTAGTCTTATCTCCTAAACGTGTTTTCGTTTGTTCAATCGCTTTGTTGTAATCGTCTAAAACAGCCGTGCCTTCGGTTTCTTTGTTTAAAGCTTGAGCGAACAGTCTAAAGTTCTCAACCATGCTGTTACCCAGATTTTCAGTAAATACGGTAGGAGCAATACTCGATAATTGCTGGTAAATTTTCTCGTGCCGAACTTTTGTCCCAAGAATCAAATCCGGCTTTAAACTAGCAATAAGCTCTATATTAGGCTGCGTTTCGTCACCGACAACTTCAACGTCAGTCATTTTGTCTTTAATATGATCGTACCATGGGTCACCAATCCATGACTTTACCGCACCTACCGGCTTAATGCCCAATTCCAACAGTGTTTCTGTTCCTTGATTTGTTAAAACGACGATACGCTGTGGAGTGCCTGTAATTTTCGTTTCTCCCATTGCATGTTTAATCGTGCGAGGCGCAGGGTCAGTGCTTGCCTGTTTTGATTTGATGGGCTCCTCGTTACCGCATGCTGCAACAAATAATAAGATAAGAAAAAAAATCGCCAATGTGTAAATACCTTTCGACCTAAACACCTAGAAAATCCCCTCTCAACTCTAAAATATGGCTGGCTTTTCTCTAGTTAAATCATGTACATCAGATATTTGGAAATGATTATTATTATCAATTAAAAAACGTTAAAAAAATACCTGATAATACTCAAAAAAGCCTGTCTATCATGAAAAGTGACAAATGTAACATATACTACGTTTGTCACTTTAATATAAATCATTCTATTATGCAATGATTGGATATGATAATTACGTTAAAATAGACAAAAGAGAGGATGTGTCACATTTGAGTGAAACTACAAGCAAATTATCTTTACGATCACAAGAGTGGATTCAGACCGCATTATTTCAATTAATGGAGAAAAAAGAGTACTCACGAATATCGATAACCGAGATAGCGGATACCGCAGGGCTTGCTCGACAAACTTTTTATCGTAACTTTCAAGATAAAGATGAAATTTTATTAAAGTATCTTGCCGGGTTGATGAGAGAAATGTGGAAAGATTTTCATGAAAAGCCAATATTGGATGAAGAGATGTTTATAACTCTATTTCGCAACTGGAAACAAAATGTTCCTTTATCATTAATAAATAACATTTTTAATAGGGATCGTAAAATTAGGCAGATCATTTTTAGGAGTGTAAGTGATTATGTGGATGAATTATTTATGAGTGAACTAAGCGAAAAAAAAGGGAGTAAACCAGATAAATACCGTCTCTATGCTCAAAAATCTTTTGCTTCCATTATACATATGATGTTAATTGAGTGGACGCTTCAGGAGTTTAACTTGTCTTCAGAAGAAATGGGGGCTTTGGTGAATGATTTAACAGCTTCTATGAGAGAGTTTCTGCAAAGCCCTCCATTAATGTGATTGATAAATTATCCGAATCCTTTAATTTAATAAGAAAGTCGCGCTTGGTGGTAATGACATGTATATCTGGCAACAGTCCAGCGCGTTACTTTGTAGACATTAATATGCATAGAAGAGATTATTTCTTTATGTGGATTCGTCAACTGCTATTTCGTTGCTGTTCTCGACAGCTTTCTGACCACTCATACATCTCTCGTTGTCGCTCCCTGATGTATGCTGCGTTACGCTTATACACTCTTTCGTCTTTACGCCATCTTCGGTAAAACCATATAGTAAGCCAAGTGAATACCACTGCTCCAAGTATCATCAATAGTGTGTATACAGATATATAGGATACTATAGCGTAACCTATAGTAGATAAAACATCCATGTGCGTTTACCTCCTGATTGAAATCAAAGACCTTTCAAAATAACTTTTTCTGCCAGATTTTGATTAAAATTTTCCGAATCAAGTATAACAACTGTACCTATACAAAATATATACAGAAATCGAACCATCCAATTCTTTTCCCTTCGTTCAAATAACGATAAATCCTAGAGTCTATACGGAGGGTAGAAGGGGATATATAAGAGTCTTACGATTTGTTATTGGTTTTGTTTTTAGTTGTTCAGAAATTGTTCAGAAAATATAGGTAGAATTGTTATATAAAAGTTAATTTCAAACAGGCAACGGTTTGTTTCCTGTATAGAAGTATGTATACAGTCTCTTATTATTTCAAGAGTTTTTGAGGCGGGAAAACGAAAGAAGAGGGTAAGGGCTAAAAAGATTTCGCTTTTTTTATCTTGTGACATCTGTATTTTTTAATATAGCTGAAGGGAGAGAGAAGGAGGTGAAAACCTTGAATAACACTGTTACTTGTATAGACTGTGGATGCACCTATGTGCAAAGTCATCCGGGTGAGCGTATCGTTCACGGATACCGACACAAAAAAATTCTATCCTATAATGCTTATCATGCAGACGATAATAAATGGCCAACCTATATATTTTTTGAAATAAGGGAGGAGATAGTGAAACGGGCATCTAGAATTCTGCGTACGGACGACAAAAGTGCGAGGGAAAAGGAAAAAGCTGCTTTGGAAATTTTCCGAGTATGGTGGTTAACTTCTTTTGAATCGCTTCTATTTAGTGCTTCATTATCAAGGACACTGGAGACTCATCCTGATTTTCCAAGTTATGTATTGTCTGCTATTGAAAATCAAAACCATGTTCAAGAGATTTTAACTAGGGAAGTTAGGGAACGTCTCATTGTTTGGGCAAATAGAAAGCATGCTAATACACAAGGAATTCGATGGAATTCTTTAGGAGAGGTACTAGCACGCAAGAAGTAAAGAGATGTAAATCCTCTAAATACATACCGTTGTCTTATTTTGCTTTTCTTCGCATCTTTTACCTCTTCTATTCTTTTTAATCTCCTCCTATATTTGTGCTTTGTTGAACTTATCTCCTCTTCATTTATACCACTTCATTTATACCACTTGAACGGGAAATACAGTTAGTACGTTCATATTTATATATTGAAAAAGTTTGTTTCGGTGAAAGGTTACAGGTTCACTTTGATATTGGGGATAAATCACTATATCGTATTCCGCCTCTTACGGTTCAGCCAATTGTTGAAAATGTGGTACATCAGGGCATCATAAAGCAAGCAGAAGGTAGAAAGATTCGCTAACGTTATAGAAAGAGATACTTCAGGATTGTCGTTTGAAGTATCTGTTTGGTCGTGGTATCCCGATTCATAGTAAGATATCAAAAGGAACACCCATTGAAATTAGGCTTCTAAAAGAGGAGAATACAGGATGAGAGCAGTTCTTGTAGATGATGAAAAATTAGCACTTAATTATCTTGAAAAATTATTAAGCGGAATGAATGATTTTGAAGTTATAGGTAAATACCAGAATGCCGATCAGGCTTTTGAAGCAATCGTTCGTGACCGACCCGATGTTGTTTTTCTTGATATTGAAATGCCTGGAATAAACGGTATCGAAATGGCAGAGCGATTAGAGGGACACTTGCATAAAATCAATATTGTATTTGTTACTGCATATAATGATCATGCGATTAAGGCATTCGAATTGAATGCAATCGATTATATTTTAAAGCCGGTTCAAAGAAGCAGATTAGCCAAGACTGTACAGCGTCTTTTGGACGAATATAAAGATTCTGTAACGGCTTCACCTGTAGCTAATCCTGTAATGATCCAATGTTTTCAATCATTAAAAATTAATCTTCCGGAGTCTTATCAGCAACATGTAACAATTCGCTGGAGGACCTCGAAGGCTCAGGAGTTATTTGCTTACTTACTTCATTATCGTGGCCAGCTTGTACGCAAAGATACCTTGCTTGAACTGTTCTGGCCTGATACAGATTGGAAAAAAGGATTTACTCAGTTATATACGACTATTTATCAAATTCGTAAAACATTAGAGAATATAGGAGCTGGTGTCTCTATCACAAGTTTAGATAAAGGATATAAGTTGGAATTGAATGATACTAAGTTAGATGTTCAGCAATGGGAAGAAAGGATAAACAAAGCCTTACCTATAACTGATCATACCTTATCTGAACATCTCCAATTGGTAAGCTTATATCAGGGGGACTATCTGGCTGATTACGATTATTTATGGGCGGAGAGCGAACGTCAAAGGTTGAGAGAAATGTGGTTGCGCCACGCAATGCAAGTTGCTGATTATGTAGCTTCTCGAGGGGAGCATGTAGAGGCACTTACGCTATATCAGCGTATTCAGCTTTTTCATCCACATGTAGAGGAAAGTTATTTTATGCTTATGCGCTTATATGATGTACTGGGAGATCGTAGTTCTGTCGAATTGCAATATGCAAATCTTAAAGAGATGTTACATAATGAGTTTGATGTAGAGCCGCAACAACATATTCAGCTATGGTATCGCAAATGGAGAGAAAAGGAAAACTGAAACAAGTCCAGGTTGTATATTTTTATGGATGGTAGAGCGAGCATTTTGGTCGTTCTACCATTTTTTTTATTTACGGGGAGTTTCTTTGTACAGAAAATGTTCAGATTGCCTATTTACACTGTGGATATATGAATTTGCTTCGAAGTTTTTACATTTTACCTAGTACAACCTGTATGTACGCTGCAAAATTTCATAATGGATTGTTGAATTTACAGAGAAATAGGGAGGAGACGATGAAAATGACGTAGGAAGGGGATAGGAAATTGCGCATGATATGGAGCGTAGGATTTTTGATTACAGGTTTGGTCTTACTTTTTTATCCTCAAATTGAAAAGGAAATTTCAGATGCTAAGCAAAAGAAGCTGATTGAAGCCTTTGAGCAACTAGGTAATACAAGTGCGCATTTAGAAACGGCTCCAGTAACAGAAATACAAGCAAATCAAGCTCAAGATCAAATGGAGTTGTTAGATGGAGCAAGAGGGGTTATCCGAATTCCTAAAATAGATTTGAAACTGCTGATTTTTGAAGGCTCGGGTGAAGCTTCATTAAGAAAAGGAATTGGCATGATTGAACCTGAAAAGGAATTTGGAATTAATAATGTTGGGCTGGCAGGGCATCGTGCAATAGCTCATGGCAGACTGTTTAACCGATTAGATGAGCTTGCACCTAACGATGAAATCGAAGTGAAAACAAAAACAGGTGTTTATGAATTTGTGATTGCCCAGACGTTTGTCGTGGATCGTTCAGAAGTAGGAGTTCTTACAGATAAAAAGGAACCGTTTTTAACTTTGGTAACATGTACACCCATCGGGAAAAAGAATCCGACAGACCGGTTAATCGTGCAGGCGAGATTAAAAAGCAAAGGATAGCGGTATGGAGGTTACTATGAAAAGAAGTCGTATCATTCTATTAATGATTCTACTTATTGTACAAAGCTTTATAGGGCCTTTAGCAGTAAGTGCTAATACGGACCATGTACTCGCTTCTGTCAATGAATCTCAAAATGTAGTAGACAAAACGAGTAAAGAAGCTACAAATGAAATAAAAGATGTAGAAAGCCCAAATTCTAAAGAAAATAACAGTACAACCGAACCTAATGGTACAGAAAAGCCGGATTCTAAAGAAGGTAACGGTACAACCGAACCTAATGGTACAGAACAGAA